>DKME01000055.1 GCA_002469525.1 Actinobacteria bacterium UBA7422 | reverse complement strand
AGTAAAGGTGAATCATGGTTGAAAATACAGAAAATTCTGGGCTAAGTCGTCGCAGACTCCTGCAAGCTGCAGGCGTTGCGGGTGTTCTTGGTGCCGCTGCTGCCGGATCAAGTAGTGCCTCAGCCACTCCACGGAGCGTGCCGCGTCAACCCTTCAAGCCACGTGGGCGACTTAAGCGACGACCTAACTTCCTGATTGTCATGATGGACGAGCAGCGCCATGCTCCCGTCTATGAATCCGAGGTGTTAAAAGCTTGGCGGCTTGCAAACCTGCCCACACAAGGCCGGCTTCGTCGTAACGGTTTTGAGTTCACCAACCACCACATCATGTCGGTGGCCTGCCAACCAAGTCGCGCATCCGTTTACACGGGCCAGTACCCTTCTCTGCACGGTGTCGCTCAGACTTCGGGTGCTGCAAAGTCGGCGATAGAAGAAGACCTTCTTTGGCTGGACCCAACGACTGTCCCTACTTTGGGCAACTGGTTTAGGGCGGCGGGCTATGACACCTACTGGAAAGGCAAGTGGCACATCTCGGATGCAGACCTGTATCAGCCAGGAACCTACAATCCACTGCCGTCATACACAGATTCAGGCAAGCGCGATTATGAATTAGAAAACATTTATCTGGAGTCTGAACGACTTGCTCAATACGGTTTCGAAGGATTTGTTGGCCCGGAACCACACGGCAGTAATCCACTGAACTCAGGTTCCTCCGGCCCCAACGGTCGCGGGCGCGACGAGGTTTATGCGCAGATGAGCGTCGAGCAATTGCAGAAATTAAAAAACGCCAAGGACCCTTGGCTCATGGTTGCATCTTTTGTCAATCCACATGACATAACGATATGGGGAGATCTGACGTTGGCGACCGACCTGACAGGTCAGCCGGGCTCGTTCTACCTCGCCCAGCAACTTGTTGGCTCTAATGTGCCTACAGACCTATTCACTTCCGCTTATCGGCAGTCGGCCAATGAGGATCTAAGCCTCAAGCCAACGGCTCAGGGCAGTTTTGTTGACCGCTATCCGCAGGGGTTTCAGCCTTTGCGCAATGGGATCGAATATCACCGCTTCTATTACCAGTTACAAAAGGAGGTTGATAAGCACATTGGAACTGTCGTGGATGCCTTGGCAAATGATCGTAACAACTACCGCGACACCATCGTCATTTATCTCTCCGACCACGGTGAGATGCTTGGTTCACATGGTGGCATGTTCCAGAAATGGCACAACGCCTACGACGAAATCCTCAAAGTTCCCTTTATTTTTCACAATCCAACGCTGTTCGATCGTGCTCAGGAGTCTGACATATTGACCAGCCATGCGGACCTGATTCCCACTATGTTGGGCCTTGCGGGACTCGATGAAGCCGTGTTGGCGAGGGAGTTGACCAAGTCGCATACCCAAGTGCGCAGGTTGGTCGGGCGTGACCTTTCCTCTGTTCTGCTTGGGCAGGAACCTGCAGCTAAGTTCAACAGTGACCCCGTATACTTCATGACCGACGACCAGCCGTTCAAAGGCTCCCAAGCGGTTTCCACGCTGGGACTTGCCTACCAGCCCGTCGAGCAACCAAACTGCGTGGAAACTGTTGTTGCTTATTTACCAACAGGGCCCGCTGGATCCAAAGAGCGGTGGAAGTACAACCGCTATTGGGACAATTCACAGGCTTGGACCACTCCGGGTGTCCAAGACGTGCAAACCTTTATTCCTGGTCCGGTGAACAAACCCGGCAACAGGGTTGCAGTGACTACCGTAAAGGCGGTTAACCCAACCACCGGACAGACTGCTCCGCCAGCGGATCAATTTGAGCTATACAACTTGACCGCCGATCCAACGGAAATGACGAACCTTTACACCAACTCGGATTCTGCAGGAACGTTGAAAATAATGCAGGTTATATTGCAGGAGCAACGGGCAACCAAGCGATTGTCACCTGTAACGCAACCTTGGGCTGACGGAAGTCAGCGTCAGTTCCCGTTTACTCCAAGTTAGAAAATACGAAGCAACTCGCTGGTCCAGCCTTCGCGCTTGTGTGCTCCGTCGCAGAAGGGCTTGTTAGCACTGTGCCCGCAGCGGCATAGGAAAACAGTGTCCGCTTCTTTGACAACATTGCCGGCTTCGTCGAGAACAGTGACGGGGCCACTGACCTGATCTGGTCCGTCTTTGAGTGGAGTAATTGTTATGCGATCGCTCATGAGTGGATTCTAGTCCTTTTCGGTAAGTAGTTTTTCAATCTCTGGTTTAAGGTCGGCAGGTTTTGTTGTTGGGTCGAAGCGCTGAACGGTTGTGCCGTCGGGGCTGACCAAGAATTTAGTGAAATTCCACTTGATCCGAGATCCGAGCATGCCGCTTGAATTGTCTTTCACAAATTCAATGACGGGATCAGACTGTGCACCATTGACATCAACCTTCGTGGACAACGGGAAATTCACCCCGTAATTGAGTGAGCAGAATTCTTCGATTTGAGAATCATCGCCCGGTTCCTGGTGTGCGAACTGATCGCACGGGAACCCAAGTACGACTAGGCCTTGGGGGCCGAGTTCTTCATACAGTTTTTGTAGCCCGTCGTACTGCGGCGTAAAGCCACATTTACTTGCGGTGTTAACTATCAAGATCGGCTTGCCACGATAGGAGTCAAGGCCCACTTCATTGCCTTTGTTGTCGGTGAAACTCAGGTCGTACAGTGATTGTGTATCGCTCATGCCCGTAGTGTCCCACTTCGTGGATGCAAGCGCACTACAGCGGTTAGTCTCCCCACGTGAGTGATTCAGGGGTGCCGGTCAAGAAAAGCCGCAAGGGCATGATCATCAGTGCAGTAGTAGGGCTGATCGTGATGGTGCTGCTGATTTGGTTTATTGGTCAAAATGCCGGGGAATACAGCAAAGCTTTCACCGAACTTGGGTCCATTGACACATTCTGGAAGGTAATGATCGGGGTTGCATCGTTAATAAATATTGCGATCTACCCGCTCACTGCGATCGCTGCAATTCGTTCACTGAGCTACCTGCATGCGTCCTTAAGCCGGCAGGCTGGCTTTACCTTGAGCAATATCATCCCCGGTGGCGGGGCAGTGGCTGTGGCAACTCAATACGCGGTGTTGGCAAAGTACGGCGTGCCTCAAGCCCGTGCGGCGGCCGCCGTATCAGCAGATGCGATTTTCACATACCTGTTCACACTTGGCGCACCCTCAATCGCTGTTACGCTGCTTGTACTGGAAGGTCGATCAACCGGTGGTTTTGTGACCACAGCCATGATCGGTCTTATCGCGGTAATCATCTCCGTGATTGTGATAGTTGCGGTTCTTCGCAGTGAAAACGCTGCCCGTCGAATCGGCGACTGGGCGCAAAAGCCGCTTAACGCAGTCCTCAATAAATTTAAGAAACAGGCCCCTGACCTCACGGCAATTCTTGTGCAATTCCACGACCAAGCCTCGGACTTGATCAAGACCCGCTGGAAAGCACTAACAATTACAAATGTTTCCGCTCAGATGGCGCCCATGCTCGTTTTGTGGGCGGCTCTGGAAGGGCTCGGTGTCACTCACGCTGAGCTTTCCCTCGTTGAACTATTCGCTGCATTTTCCGTGGCGTTAGTTCTGACTGCCTTTCCGATCACCCCTGGCGGACTGGGCACAGTTGACGCCGCACTCATTGCACTGTTAATTGCATTCGGCGTTGACGCTTCGACGGCCGTTGCGGCAGATCTATTGTGGCGCCTAGGTTGGTTCTTGCCACAGCTCCTTGTGGGCGCACTCGCCGTTGCGAAATACGGTTGGGACCGCAAGCAAGGGCGTCACGTAAGCGCCTAGCGAGCCTGCTGTTCTTGTAATTGGGTGAAATCGTTCTTGTTGCATACGCCACAGTCCGGGCAGTTCCATGCTCCTGGGATCGAAAAGAAGGGCATTCCAGCGGCAAACCCTTCACGAGGGTCGCCTTGCTCGACACGGTAGGTGTACGCGCAACCGGGGCATTGAGCCGAAATTAAGTGCTCGCCTGCGCGAGATGGGTTTTCTCTGTCGGTAGGAAGATTAGCTCCCGATTTAACCGGGTACTTTGTGAGCAGTTTTTCCCTTTTCCCTGGTGCAATATTTGCCCGTGAAAGGTCCCCATCAAAGTGATTATGAACCCGCGGATCCATTACTCGATTCCAGGCCGGCGGAATCAAAGCCAAGAGAATCATGCCGGCATAGCCGGTCGGTAGGACTGGACTCTCTTTATAGGAAAGCAATGCTTGGTAACGCCGGGTGGGTTGCGCGTGATGGTCACTATGACGTTGAAGGTGGTAAAGCAATACGTTGGTGGCAATATTGTCTGAGTTCCAACTGTGGCTGGGGTCAACACGCTCATAGCGTTCACGGTCCCCGGACTTCACTTTTTGCCGAAGCATTCCGTAATGCTCGAGGTAATTAACAGCTTCCAGCAAGGTAATGGCAATCAGCATTTGAATGACCAGGTAGGGAAGGATCCCCATTCCAAGCCAGACAAGCATGAAAGCCCACAGGGCAACAGACATAAGCCAGGCGTTGATGTTGTCATTGCCGATCCGGAATGGGTGTTTTTTGCGACGACCGATTCGGTTTTTCTCCAGATTCCACGAACTCTTTAATGAGCCGAATACCGTGCGGGGCCAGTAACGGTAGAAGTTTTCACCCAAGCGACTACTGGCAGGATCTTCCGGTGTGGCAACTCGAACATGGTGTCCGCGATTGTGTTCAATAAAAAAATGGCCGTAAAAACTCTGGGCCAGGGCGATCTTGGACAGCCAACGTTCGTAGTTTTCTTTTTTATGACCAAGCTCGTGGGCGGTATTGATCCCGATCCCACCAATCATGCCAATGGAGATTGCGAAACCAATTTTCGTGAGCGTGGAGAGATCCCAGTTGGCGATCACGTAAAAGCCAGCAGCAAAGCCGGCGTATTGAAGGGGGAGGTACGCATAGGTCAAGATTCGGTAGTAGCGGTCGGCTTCGAGCTCTGCGATTATTTCTGCGGGAGGGTTAGAAATATCTCGGCCCGTGACCAGGTCAATGATTGGAACAATCCCGAGAATGAAAATCGGTCCGATCCAGAACCACGCGGCCCACCCGGTTAGGGAGTACATGCCGATTGCCAGGAAAAGCAGTGTTGGCATCGTGATTGCGACCAACCACAAATAACGCTTTCGATCCCGCCACTGAAGTGTCGTATCCTGTGAGATAGTTCCAAATCCCATGTATACAAGTGTAGCCAGTCAAGCGTTGGTACTGCAAGGTTTTTGTGAGGCTCTTAGTTCAGGTATTAGTCAGCGCCAAGGTCGAAGGATGCACGTTCTAATAGCGCTTCGTCGGGTGATTGCGAAGTTGTTGCTTTTCCGACAATTGCTTTTGCCCCTCCTGGCTTTAAAGTGCCCACCAGGTTCACGTGACCGTCAAGGAGTTGACCCTGCCCCGCATACAACTCGAGTTTGCTTCTGGTGTCGGCAATATCAAGGTTGCGCATGGTGAGTTGACCGATTCGATCCGTGGGACCGAAGGCTGCATTTTCGGTGCGCTCCATGGAAAGTTTCTCCGGGTGGTAACTGAATGCAGGACCGTCCGTGCTGATTATTGAATAGTCGTCACCTCGGCGCAGGCGAAGCGTGACGCTTCCGGTGACAGCAGAGGCAACCCAACGCATGAGTGACTCCCGCAGCATCAGAGCTTGTGGGTCGAGCCAGCGCCCTTCATAGAGAAGACGACCCAAACGCCGACCCTCAGCGTGATAGTTCGCGATCGTGTCTTCGTTGTGAATGGCACTCAGCAGTCGTTCATAGGCAATAAATAGAAGCGCCATTCCTGGGGCCTCGTAGATCCCACGAGATTTCGCTTCAATGATTCGATTTTCGATCTGGTCGGCCATGCCAAGACCGTGCCGACCGCCAATTGCATTGGCTTCAAGGACTAGGTCCACCGCTGATTCACATGTTCGCCCGTTGATCGCGACAGGTCGACCCTGGATGAACTCAACAGTGATGTCCTCGGTCTTGATTTCAACGGATGGATCCCAGAACTTCACACCCATGATCGGGTCAACGATCTCCATCGATTCGCTTAAGAGTTCTAGGCTCTTGGCTTCGTGAGTGGCCCCCCAAATATTCGCATCCGTTGAGTACGCCTTCTCGGTACTGTCACGGTAGGGGAGATCACGTTCTTTGAGCCACTCGCTCATCTCGTGGCGTCCGCCCAACTCGGTGACAAACTGCGCGTCAAGCCACGGCTTGTAGATTCGCAATTCGGGGTTTGCGAGTAGTCCGTAGCGGTAGAACCGCTCAATGTCGTTGCCCTTATAGGTCGAGCCGTCACCCCAAATGCTCACTCCGTCTTCGAGCATGGCCCGAACGAGTAATGTCCCTGTGACTGCGCGGCCTAGAGGAGTTGTGTTGAAGTAGGTGCGACCACCGGAACGAATATGAAAGGCACCACATGCAATCGCGGCTAGGCCTTCCTCGACCAATGCCGATTTACAATCGACCAGGCGAGCTTGTTCGGCCCCGTACTGGCCCGCTCTGCCGGGAACCGAGTCAATATCGGGTTCGTCGGCTTGGCCCAGGTCAGCGGTATAGGTGTAGGGGATCGCTCCATGCTCGCGCATCCAGGCCACGGCAACTGAAGTGTCCAAACCACCGGAGAAAGCTATTCCAACCCGTTCGCCAACGGGCAAAGATGCGAGAACTTTTGACATATGCCCAACCTTAGCCAACGGCGTCGAGGGAAGTTCCACCCTCACGGGTTCCCGCAAGGAAAAGAAACTATGAAATTCTAAGAACCAACTTACCCAAGTTCTCTCCAGCGAAGAGGCGGTTCAAAGTGGCCGGAAAGTCTTCGATGCTTCCTTCCACGATTGTCTCGGGGGCGGTGATTTTTCCTTGGGCAATCCAGGTTCCCATGCGGCGCTGGGCGACACTGAATTGTGATGCGTAGTCAAAGACAAGGAAGCCGGTCATGGTTGCACGCTTGACCAGAAGGTTCATGTAGTTGCTTGGCCCGGGAGTGATCTCCGTCGCGTTGTACTGGGAGATAGCGCCACAAATTACAACGCGGGCGCCAAATGACAGGAATGCGAGGTTGGCGTTGAGGATCTCGCCGCCGACGTTGTCAAAGTAAACGTCAACGCCTTTGCCTCCGACTGCTTTGAGGGCTGCCGCAAGTTGCTTACGCATTCCGGTTTCTTCTTTGTAGTCAATGCAGTAGTCAAACCCGAGGGAATCCGTGACATAGTCACATTTATCCTTGCCGCCAGCTATGCCGATCACGGTGCAACCATTGATCTTTGCAATCTGTCCGACAATGCTTCCAACAGCTCCAGCGGCTGCAGAGACAACGACTACGTCGCCAGCGCGCGGCTTGCCTAATTCGAAGAGTCCGAAGTAGGCGGTCATGCCGGTCATGCCTAGTGCTCCGAGAAAGGTCGGCAGCGGTGCCAGATCTGAACTAATGACATTTACACCGGTGCCATCGGAAATTGCGATCTCGGTTGCACCAAATGTTCCGACTACTTGAGCCCCAACGGGAAAACGTGGATTGAGTGAATCTGTGACGGTTCCCACAGATCCCGCGCGCATGATCGCGCCAATCTCAACCGGGGGGAGGTAGGAGGGGCGGTCGTCGAGCCAGCCGCGCATTGCCGGGTCAAGGGAAATGTATTCAATCTTGACGGCGAACTCGCCGGCTGAAAGTGTGGGGAGTTCCTCTGCCTGGATGGCCCACGTATCAGTGCTGGGAAGTCCGGTGGGACGTTGGGCAAGGCGCACGGCGCGAAATGAGGTCATGGGCGCAAGTAAAGCGTACCCGCGTACTAACCTCAACCATGACCAGATTTCCGGGTGAAGTTCCCCCTCGTCTTTTTCCAATCCTGGGCGCAGGCCGAATCGTTATTGGTGCCGGCTTGATGGTGAATCCCAATGGTTTGGCCAAAGGGCTGGGTATCGACTCTGACACAGCACATGACTCGCGTTGGCTGACCCGGCTTGCGGGGGCTAGAGAGATAGCCATTGGTATTGGTGCGATTCGAGCATGGCGCCGCAACGAAGATCCGTCTGGCTGGATTTTGGCCCA
>DKME01000128.1 GCA_002469525.1 Actinobacteria bacterium UBA7422 | reverse complement strand
CTTGCCTACCGTGTGATCCGCGAGAAACTTGGGGCTAAGGTGAACACGTGATCGGTTCCGGAACCACACTCAATCGTTACACACTCTTGGAGCTTGTGAGTGAGCATGAGCCCACAATGCCAGGGCAATTCACGGTTGCGTTGTGGCGTGGGCGGGACGAAATTCTTGACCGTAACGTGGCTATCCGACTCATTCAGACAAAAGATTCGCGGCTCACAAGAGTTCTCGGCGCCGCCCAAGCGGCAGCAATGGCCGACGATCGACGCCTGCTGCGCGTACTTGACATCCTTGATATCGGCAGCACTGAAGAAGACCCGGCCTACACGGCAATAATCAGCGAGTGGTGCACTGGAAAACCCCTCCATGTTGCCGTCAACGAAATTGAGACTTCACCATTCGACGCAGAGTTTTCCCTTGACTCTGTATCAAATATTGCCTGGGCATTAAATGCCTGTCTATCAATCAACCTTGAACACGGACGCCTTCGGCCAAGTTGTGTTTTCCTGACCGAAAATTCTGAAGTATTGGTCAGTGGATTAGCTGTTGACCACGCGCTGTTCGGTCCACTTTTTGACAATGATTCAGTACTTGATTCATCGTCAATAAAAGATGTCAATGGACTCGGATCGTTGCTCTACTGCTTCACAACTGGGTTATGGCCATACCCAGTTTTTTCACGGGAGAAGAATCCTGATCCTGAGTTGAGCGTTCACGTTCCTTTTTCACCCAAAGCAGGCAAAGACATTCCTTTACCTTCGAGTGTCAAGGCCAGCATTCCCCGCACAATCGACGACCTCGTGAGTAGAAGTGTTATTGGTGCCAGCAAATCACGAGGTGTGACGCGGATTCAAGATTCACTCGGATTCGCAAATTCAATTGCGTCAGCGCGTGACTACCTTTCGCCCGTGAGCACAACTACCGTGCGAGCACCAATCGGGATTTCTCAACAAAGGTCCGCTAGCAATTTCATCACACGAATATTTGGTGTTGTGCTCGCTGGTGCTGGCGTTGTTGCACTTGCCTTCGTGGGAACCACGCTGTTTAATAATTCTGATTCGTCAGCGAATCAAATCGGTGTCGAAGGAGATGTGATCGACGCTAATGAAATTCTCAATAGCCCAGCGATTCCATTTGTCGAGGTAGAGGTTGCGGACACAGTAGGCACGGTACCCATTGCCTCAGTGCGGTCATTTGATCCGCGTGGGGCACCCCCTAACGGCGCTCTGGGAACCGAGCGGGAGAAAAGCGCAGACTTCGCAATTGACGGTGACGCGGTAACAGCGTGGACCACAAAGACTTACAAGACCGCAACCCTTGGCAAAAAAGGTGGGGTTGGCCTAATTTTGGATTTGGGTGAGGAAGTAGATGTCACCGGGGTTTCCTTAGGCCTAATTGGTTTTGGCACCGATCTGCAGGTTCGAGTTGCCAATGAAATCCTTCCGGACCCAGATCTGTGGACTAAGTTGGTCAGCATTGATAACGCGGGGCCACAAATTGATCTTCGTGCACCGCGACCTGTGACAGGGCGCTATGTCTTGATTTGGCTCACCGGAATTCCACCCACGGAAAATGGTAAGAAATTTCAAGGTGGGGTCACCAGCGCTTCCGTATTTGCAAAGAATTAGCTCAAACCAGAACGATTAAGCCCTCAAACAAGGGGAAGTTCACAAATTCGCCAAGTTGTCCACAAACTGACAGGTGAAGACACGGTCTCCCGCGACTTCATTAGGCTAATCGCGTGTCTGAGATCGAAATTCGCGAGTTGAGTGATCGCGAACTCATGTCTGCACATGTGGCCGGCGACTCCCAAGCATTCAGTGAACTCGTCTCTCGCCACAAAGATCGGCTCTGGTCGGTCTCCTTGCGAACCACCGGTGACCCCGAAGAGGCTGCCGACGCCTTGCAGGACGCATTGATCTCCGCTTTTCGCCGTGCCGATCAGTACCGGGGGGAGGCCGCGGTCACCACGTGGCTGCACCGAATTGTGGTCAATGCAGGACTAGATCGTCTTCGCCGTAAAGCTGTCCGCCCTACAACTACGTTGCCCGACCACCACGAAAACAACAGCCTGGAAATTGTGGAGCCACGGGACGCCATTGAGGAGCGAGAAAACTGGATTGAAATCTCTGCGGCACTCGCCGAGTTGCCGCAAGACCAAAAAGAAGCCATTATTTTGGTGGACGTACAAGGTTACTCGGTTGAAGCGGCCGCAGCGGAGCTTAATTGCCCAGCGGGGACGATTAAGAGCCGATGCAGCCGTGGGCGAACAAAACTCGCTGAAAGTTTGAGCCACTTGCGGAACCAAGCCGCCGGTGGAATCGTCACAGAAAGCATAAGCACACAATTAAGTGAGGAGGAGGGTTCATGAGCGAGAAAAAAGACGATTTCGACATGGAATCCTTCCCTGAACTCACCTCAGAATTGCGAAAATTCGGGCATTATCTAGATTCCGAACCACTTACCCCAATGCCCGAAAATGTGTGGGAGCAAATCGCAACAACACTCTCACTCGAAGCCGCCGACCGGGTCGTTCCAGATTCACCCGCCGCCCTTGGCTCGGACCCCTCCGTTACGGATCTTGATCAGTACCGAAAGCGCCGGATCGGGAGCAAGTGGGTGGGTGGCCTCGTTGCCGCCAGTGTGACTCTTTTTGCCGTCGGAATCGGAGTAAATGTCCTGAATTCGAACTCAACCGATCAAGATTCTGTGGTGGCGAGTGAAGAAACCGGAGCACTTCTAGCAGATTCCCCCCAAGTAATTCAAGCTGGCTTTGTTCCCCCTGCGGTCGAAGTCATGGAGAGTGGCAACGACTACACCGCCTCGAACCTCAAAGAAAATATCACGCGTTTACTGGGGAAAATTGGGATCACAAAGCCCATGGACATGTTCATGACCCCGGTCAGCGACATGCAGGCCAAAAAAATGGCCAAGGCAAACGGAATGACCGGCAGTTTGGAGAATTTGCGCAGCTGCGTCACCGAAATCACCCAATCTGAGTCTTCTCAGGCCATTTTTGTTGATCGGGCAACTTTCGAGGGGATGGATGCCGGTGTGATCGTGATTCCCATGGCCATGTTCGAAGGCATGGACACACTCGCAACCAGCGACGACCGGATAAAGTTCGCCGCAACACTTGAATCCTCTGGAACTGACCTAGGTGCACTCGACGTCTGGGTTGTAGGGCCAGGTTGCGGCAGCGTCGCCCTAGACGTCTACTCACATGTGAGCCACTCATTCAACTGATGTGCTTCACACTTAAAGAAACAATCCCAGAGGGCGTAGACTCCACTCGCACAGTTTCTTCAGGGCAATACTTATAGGGCAGAACGTATAAGGCAGAACCAATGGAAAGTAGTGATTTTTCGTGAGTGAAGTTCGCAATGTCATAATTATCGGATCCGGTCCTGCCGGTTACACCGCAGCGGTTTACGCCGCCCGAGCCCAACTGCTCCCCCTCCTGTTCGAAGGAGCTGTCACGGCTGGTGGCGCCCTAATGAATACGACCGAAGTAGAAAATTTCCCGGGCTTTGAAGACGGAATCATGGGTCCTCAGCTCATGGAAAACATGCGAGCCCAAGCCGTCCGCTTCGGTGCTGAAATAGTCACAGACGACATTACCGAGATTAACGTTGACGCAGAAATCAAGACCGTAACCGACGGCGCAGGCAAGGTGCACCAAGCTCGAACCTTGATTCTGGCTATGGGTTCGGGATACCGGGAACTCGGGTTACCAGACGAAAAACGACTGAGCGGCCACGGTGTTTCTTGGTGTGCAACTTGCGACGGCTTCTTCTTCCGTGACCAAGACATTGCAGTGGTTGGTGGCGGTGACTCCGCGCTGGAGGAAGCAACTTTCCTTACTCGCTTTGCAAAATCTGTCACACTGATTCACCGCCGAGGGGAACTTCGTGGCAGCAAAATTATGCAGGAACGCGCCCTTGCCAACGAGAAGATTCATGTTGCCTGGAACAGTGAAGTCGCCGCAATCCACGGTGATGCAAAACTGAGCAGCGTAACTTTGCGCGACACGGAAAATGGGACCGAGCGTGAACTCCCCGTAACCGGCCTTTTCATCGCGATTGGCCACGACCCCCGCTCAGAATTACTCGCAGGCAAGGTTGATCTTGACCCCGAGGGTTACGTTCTTGTTCAGAACGATTCAACGAGCACCTCTGCTCCGGGTGTGTTTGCCTGTGGAGACCTTGTAGACCACACCTACCGTCAAGCAATAACCGCGGCAGGGACCGGTTGCGCGTCAGCACTGGACGCCGAGCGGTATCTCGCCCACCAGTAGTACCTCCATTAACCCTTTTCGCTAAGTTAATCCCCAACTAAAGGAGAAACACATGGGAGCAACCAAGATCGTCACCGATGCAAATTTTGCCGACGAAGTACTCATGAGTGAGAAGCCAGTCCTTGTGGACTTCTGGGCGGAGTGGTGTGGGCCGTGCAAAATGGTTGCCCCGATCCTTGAAGAGATTGCTGCAGCCAATGACGGATTAGTAATTGCCAAAATGAATGTTGATGAAAATCCGTCAACGCCAGCGTCCTACGGCATTACTTCGATCCCCACCATGAACGTGTATCAGGGTGGACAGATCGTAAAAACGATCATCGGCGCAAAGCCCAAGGCTGCACTTCTCGCTGACCTTGCACCGTATCTGTAAGTAATAATGCTCCGCCTTGGTTCAACCGGGGCGGCCGTTGCGGAGGTTCGCGCACGGCTCGCGCACCTCGGTCTACTTGTGAACACAAACGAAACTGCCGTCGCAATTGATATCTACGATGAACAGGTTGCTGTCGCCGTTCGCACATTTCAACAAGAACGCGGGATCACCGTCGACGGTCTTGTTGGTGCAGAAACATTCCGCCGTCTAGACGAAGCACGATGGCAACTCGGTGACCGAGTTTTGTCATTCACTCCCGGACACCTCATGGTGGGTGACGACGTCACCGAACTACAACGCCGTCTTAATCAACTCGGATTCAATTCTGGTCGTCCTGACGGTATTTTCGGACCAGCCACTGATCTTGCGCTTCGCGAGTTTCAACGTGGAGTTGGCGTGAGCTCCGACGGAACCTGTGCCTTGGACACCTTGCGGGCGTTTGAACGACTATCTCGTTCAATTGTTGGAGGTGACTCGGGGGCATTACGTGAACACGCATCCTTGGCCTCCCTGCGCACAGGTATCGCCGACAAAGTGATCGTTATTGACCCAGGTGAGAGTGTTCACCCCGAGTTGACCTATGCAATCTGCCTGCGCGTTGAAGGTCGTCTGGCCGCCCTGGGCACCCAAGTCCTCCTTACCCGCCCCGAAATTCCATCGGAAGTCAAAACTCAGTCAACCCACGCAGAGTTCGCCAACCGGATGGACGCTGACATTGTGATCTCGCTCCACCTTGACCAGGTCGAGAGCCCAAAGCCAAATGGGATTTCGGTGTACTACTTCGGTTCACCGAGCGGTGGCAACCATTCACCGGGCGGTCGAATCCTCGCAGGGTTCATCAATGAAGAACTCATAAGTCGAACTGACCGTAAGGACTGCCGCATTCACCCACGAACGTGGGATTTGCTTCGATTCACCCGAATGCCGACGGTGCGTATTGAACTCGGATACATGTCCAATGCTGGGGACGCCAAACGACTCACTTCAGAGGCCTTCCACGACGCGGTCGCAGAAGGTGTTGTAGCGGCGCTCACCAGGTTTTGCTCTCCCCGGTAGGCCAGATCAGCCGCACTAGGAAACCCAACCCCACACCAATTCCAATCAGTAACACTGCCGTGAAGAATTTTTTCACCTCGCACCTCCAATACGTGAAAGACTACGCTCATGACTACATGGAGTGGCTACACCCACCGGGTTCGGTTCAGTGAGGTCGATCCTCAAAGTATTGTGTTCAACTCTCGCTACCTTGAGTTCTTCGACGCGGCCAGTATCGAGTTCTTCCGAGCCTTTGGTTTCGCCCCCGACGCCATGCAGGCTGCTGGCCTTGACCCTGTGCTTGTTGAAGTCAACATTCGCTTCCAAGAATCCGCACGCTTGGATCAATTACTCCACATTTACGTCACATGCCCGCGTTTGGGAACCGCAAGCTTTGATCTCTCATTCCAGGCTCGGATCCAGGACCCAGACACCGGAACCCTCTGCGAAAACGTTGCAACTTCAGGACTCATAACTTATGTCAACGTGGACCAAGTAACCCGGGAATCTGCACCCATCCCCGAAGCTTTCAGAGAATTCCTAACACCGATGGAATAGTTATTACGCAATCAGTTGCGAGATGGGTGCAAAAAGGTCATTAATCTGACTTGTGCGCAACATAGTGAGTGCAAATAACACCAAAACAAGCCCAAGAACCCCCGCGATCTGAACGGGCATTCGAATTCGTTTGGGCGGAAACACCATGACTGCCGCAACAGCTGCTCCCACAACGAGACCGCCAAAATGTGCGCGCCAATCAACACCGGGCGAGAAGAAACCAATCGCTACGTTGATGATCAATAAAAAGAGAACCTGTTTAATGTCGTATCGAAGTCGACGTCCCGCAACGATCAGTGCGCCCATCAGGCCAAAGATTGCACCCGAAGCCCCAACAGAAACTGTCTGCAGGTCAGAGAACCAGTATGAAGCAACAGAGCCACCTAGGGCAGAGAGAAGATAGAGCACGATAAACCGCGCGTGACCTAAAATCCGCTCAAGCGTAGGTCCAAGAAAAAACAAGACGTACATGTTGAAAGCGATATGGATGAAGGAACCGTGCAGGAACGCGCTGGTGAACAGCCGCCACCATTCACCACCTTGGGCAATTGCAACGGGATACATGCCGTAGTCAATGGCGACTTGGTTGATTCCTTGTAAATACTGAATTGCGAACAGAAATACGTTGATGCCGATCAGCACATAGGTGACGCGCGGCGTGGCGATCACTGCACCACCAGCAACCGTCTTGGGTGTTGGTGGTGCAGTGGCCTTCATGCAGTCCGGGCACCTGTAACCAACAGGTGCAGCAATCATGCACTCGGTGCAAATTGGATTTTCACAGCGTGAACATGAAATTCGCGTTGGTCGATCTGGGTGCCGATAGCAGGAGGGTGAATCTTCCACTGAGGTTAACTGCGGACAATCTCAATCGATTGAATCACAACGTCGGACTTGGGGCGATCCTGTGAACCTGTTTCAACCGCTGCAATTGCGTCGACAACGTCGCGCCCCGCTTGGTCGGCAACTTCACCGAAGATAGTGTGCTTGAAGTTCAACCACGTGGTTGCCGCAACCGTGATGAAGAACTGTGACCCGTTCGTGCCGGGGCCAGCATTCGCCATAGCGAGCAGGTAGGGCTTGTCGAATGTGAGTTCTGGGTGCGCCTCGTCCTCGAAGCGGTAACCGGGGCCGCCTGTTCCGGTACCCAATGGGTCTCCACCTTGGATCATGAATCCAGGAATAATTCGGTGGAAAACAACATCCTTGTACAAAGGTGCCGAAGTCTTAGCGCTCACGCGTGGGTCGGTCCACTCCTTGGTGCCCTCTGACAAACCGGTGAAGTTTTCTACCGTTTTAGGGGCATGATCTGGAAAAAGATTGCAATTAATGTCGCCGAGATTTGTGTGAATGATTGCTTGTAGTGTCATGTCCTAATCCTTCCACGTTACCTTTGGGGGTATTCGCGCGGGCGGTTAATGTCCAAGCACAGCAATCACGGCAAGCCCATAGGTGAGGGTTGGTCGGGGTGGGTCGGGGTGGGTTGGGTTTGACTGCGCTCTACCATCACTATTCGCTACGTGGGATTCAAGAACATGCAGAGCATCGGTGTCCAAAATTAATTACCTGTTGAGAATCAAGGAAACGAACCCAAATAGGCCTAAGAGGATCAGGACTGCCAACACAATCGCGGCTTTCCCGGGCAAGGGGTTCTCTTGCTTCACCCGGTGACACTAGACGTGAAATGCGCACCACGTATCAAGTGAATACAGATATATCCGAATCGCCCTCACAGTTGTTTATTCGCGGGAGCTCTGAGTCGGCAACTCAGTGTCGCTCCACGATCTGGCCCAAGCGATAACTCCCACGATCCTTCAAGCGAGTTGGTCCAGTTTTCCACGAGCGACAGACCACTACCTTGAGTTACTTCCCCTGTAGTGCTTGAGCCATTGTCTGATATCTCAACCAAGACCATCGGACCGTCACATGAAACGTGAACTTCCGCCCTTGATGCCTCACCGTGGACAACAGAGTTCACGAGCGCTTGTTCAATAATTCGATAGCAAGCCATTTCAACAATTTCGCGTGTCTTGTCATCAATTTGCTCGATATCAATGTCCTGTGTCACTTCTAGTTGTGGCTCGTGTGTTTGGGCTAACTCCCGAACAGCGGCAGAAAGCCCGATCGTTGGAATATCAGGAGAAAGTGCACGGATCGCCGAGCGTAAATCCTCGGATCGAATACGTTCCAATTCCGTGATGATAGATGCCCCGCCACGCGAAACCTCAAGACTCACATCGGGTTTTGCGAGTAATTGTTGTAGTTGCAGACTCACTGCCATGATTTGCGACTGTACGCGATTGTGGAGAAATTGCGAAACAGAGGACCGTAACTTTTCGTCTTCTGACACCAACAATGTATTTTGTTTTTGTAGCTGCGCGGCAAGAGAGTCGGCTCGAACTACTGCCTGCGAAATTGATGTGTAGAAATAGCCTATGAGGGATAAAGTTAGGAATGAATAAGAGAATCCCCGAATCGCAAACAGGAACCACCTAGCATCATCTGGGTACGGAATTAGATCAAGTTGAAAAATGCTAATGCGACTCAATGCGAGAAAGAGTCCTCCTGCAAGGACCGTGATCAAATACTGGGAGCGAGTCATTAATGAACGTTTATTTATTCTAAAGATTCGCAGTGCGATTCCCACCCCAAGTACGAAAGCTCCTGCGTTATACATCGCAATAAGTGCCACGAGCAGGAAAGATCCATTGGTATCAGTTCCACCGATTGTGTCCGAGTTCGCAACGACGAACACCAGAGCAGTGACTCCAAAAAGCGGTGCGAGTGGGACAATCCAGGGACCGAGTAGTACTTGAGCGACCTGCGATCGCATGGAATTTAAAGGTGCGGACTTAGCCTGTTCTGCCACAACTATTCCTGTTCAGAGTAGGTGCGTGAAAGTCTCAAATAGGTCAGTACCGCACTCATGCGCAGGTCCGTTCCTGGTTTCGGATTTGGAATCAACACTCGATAAGCCTGTGACAAGTCTTGTCTCACCGTGACGGCAGCAAGGTGGAGCTCTGTCGCAATTGACGGGGCGTCAAGTCCAGTTGCGGCGAGTGCCAAAATTTCACGTTGACGACCAGAAAGTTGCTTAAGTGGATTGGCACCGACATCGGTTCGTGTGCGTTGAACTGATGGATCAACAATATTGAGTCCTCGTGCCGTTGACTTGATTACATCAGCGAGGTAGTCCATTGAAATATCTCCTCGTTTTTCAATGAAGGACCACCCCATGTTGTATCGGTCGGGAAGATTGTCCATGAAGTCAGGAACAACATGTTGCGTGAAAATTACGATTCCAATATCTGGATTTTTTTCCTTAAGAATTAGACCGATTTCAATTCCATTAAGGGATTGCGGCCCTAGATCCAGATCAATCAACGCTGCGTCAAATATTTCCACATCATGAAGTGCCAATACTTGATCAGAACTTTCACAGGAATACGTGATGTCCATTTCCTTGCGTGCACCAATAATCTCGCTGATCACGCCTCGAAGAACGGGATCGTTCTCCACATAGATAATTCGAGTGGCGCGCATTTTTTCACCGCCAGTTCCCAAAGGTGGCTAACAATTTTCTGCGTCAAACTTGTGGAGCTTAGGAGACTCGAACTCCTGACATCTGCCTTGCAAAGGCAGCGCTCTACCAACTGAGCTAAAGCCCCTCGTGGTGCTTGAGGAGCACCAAAAACGCAATATGTGTATTCGGTGCGTGGGGAATGCTAGCGCAGGTCCTGATCAGCCCCGACTTCAGACCAAAGATCATCGTCATCTTGGTTTGCGGTCACTTGGCGGTACACGAGGTAGCCAACGCCGGCGAGGAGCACAAGGAGTAGAAGTTTCTTCATAGGTTAAAGATACACCGATTAGCTAGCGACTCCAAAGGTAACCATTTCTCCGTGCTCCACAGTAATGGACAGAACCCGGATGAGACGGACAAAAAATGCTCTAGTTGAGGCAACTTTGTCCGACTTTCCCAGGAACTGGGAAAGTCGGGCTTGTGGGGATTGGGTGGGCCCAGATGGACTTGAACCATCGACCTCTTCCTTATCAGGGAACGGGTAAAACGCGCTCGGCTCGGCGGTGTACTACCCAAAATCCCCACTGTGACGGGGTTTTGGGCCTTATTGGGGGCTGTCAAACATCCCGTTAAAGCTGTGTCAAACATGTGTCACGATCCTCTTGCTCCCTGACACAAGAAAATGACACAACTTGGCTCTGTCCCAGCATGGATGAAGCCCCAACAAGGGGGCGCCGCTGCTACGCTCTGGGCTAACCTTTCACGATTCCCGATGCGGATGGGGGCAGCGAGAATGGATGTAGCGGGGGCGCGCACCACACTGCGATCACTTGCGATCACCATCAGTGAAGACGGGCCCTGCATCAAAAGAGTCGGCCCTTGGGGGTTTGCCGACACGCTCATCACCGATACGCAGCCGACACCTACTGTCGACGGCTGGTACCCGGACCCCCGACCCTTCGTTTCGCCATACCCAGAACAGATGGCTTGGGTGTTTTCAGAAGTCGTTTCAGCCACGAGGAACCTGCCTAAGTACGGGCTCTGGAAGGAGGAGCTCTTTGGGAGAATGGGTAACACTGGAAACGCTTTCGTAGAATCGGAGCCCTCCTGCTCCCCTGAGCAACTTGCTCTCGCAGTACTCCTTGAGGCACTACTTTTCGTGGAGAAACTCGATTCACCTGACGGTGTTGAGGTTTTGATTGTCACAGTCGATAACCAGATCGCTGACGACGAATGGGCGGGTACAAGGATTCAGAAACTTGACTGGAGCTCCGTGCAAACAGCCTGGGCACAGATGGGTATCGATGTTTAACGATGTCGGAAGATACTCGGCTCTGGTTCGTTTACGGCTCCCTTAAACCCGGAGAATTAGATTACCGACGGATTGAATCCCGTATTGCTGAAACCTTCCCGCGCCAACTTGATGGCTGGCGGCTGGCACTTCGCGATGGTCTACCTGTTGTCACCAGACGACCATACTCCACCGTCGATGGTTTCGTCCTCGAAGCCAAACCAGATCAGCTCGATGCCTTGGACCTAAGCATCAGAAGCTTTGAAGATCCAAACACTTACGCTGAATCCATCGCGACCGTCAAGACACCCGATAACGAACATCTGCAAGTAAGGGTCAACGCTGCGAAACATCCCAACAAGAGTCCCTTAGAACCTGTTTCAAGTGGGGCGTGGTCTGTCTCCGATGACCTGCTCTTTCGCCACGCACTACCGGTCCTGTACGAACAGGCTCACCGGTCCGAGAGGGTTTACCCGGATAGTGATGAACCAGCGTTTTGGGAAAGTTATTTGCCGCTCATGGGTACGTTGCTCAACCTTTGGACGGTCTTTGAACGCTATGTCGCGTTCGCTCAGCCCGCTCTCCAAAACCAATCGGCCGATGACGCGGGCGACAAGACCGGTTTCACGATGGCCGATCACTACTTGGCGCTACATGATTCAGATCTTGGATCGCAACTCCTCAAACACGTCCAAATACTCCCTGCGGAACGCATTTACCGTGCTGACAGCGTGAGGCGGGCGGTTCGCGCAAATGTTCCCTGGGAACTGTGGTACACCGTCAGGAATAACGCTGCGCATCGTGGGAAGAGTGCGATCAGGGACTTCAGGATCGTTCACGATGCAGCTCTCGGGCTTAGTGAGGCCCTCATTGCACTTCTTCGACTTGAGGTGCCGGTCCTCAATAAGCACTACGAGAGTCTTGGTATCCCTCAACACTCGGCCTGACCACCTTATGAGTCCGGGGCTCACCCCCACTTCTAGGGGAAACCCCCCTACGTGTTTGGGGTTTTAGGGGGTAGCGCCTCATAGCGTCTCGTGGGAATGGGGGAATTTGGGGGAATCCGCCTAGCTCCGGGGAAGCCGTTGACTTTGTTGCCGGCGTTGGAAGATCCGATGACCTGACCCTGGTGCAACTGTGGCTCTCATTCCTGTCTCACTCCACGGACAGATGGTTCGTGGTTCGTGGGCGGTCGCGGTTAAGCAACCGCAGGGCAAGGGTTGTTTAGGTACATAACGTTCAAGGCATCGATGTCGTTCTGCGACATTGCTTTGGTTTCCCAACCAATACTTGGGGACATGACTTCACCGTCCACCAAACTGTGGTCAATACCTAGGGCGTGCATAACTTCGTGGACAATCAGCCAGCCGTTACCTCCGTGGGTAGTGTTACCGATGCGGACGGGCGCAAAGCCTTTCTTCTCAGCTGAGGTCGGCCAGGCGCTGTTCAGGTTGTATTGGACGGCGCCAGTGCGGGTCTCGATACTTGTGTTTATGTTCGGGTCATAACGGAAATCTCGACGCTGACCGCCCAGTCCAGCAGCACGCCCCCGCCTGTCCTCGAACGCTTCCCATTCGAACGTGAGCATCGCCGCGTCAGGGTCCTGCGTCTCAACGAAAGTCAGCCCAGAGTGCTTAGCGATGATCTCGAGCGCTTCGGGAGTCTGCTTGTACATGGCTGCATTCGGCTCATTGGACCTGTCGAAGTACCACAGCACGGTTGTACAGGGAGCGAAAGTCGCTCCAAGGCGTTCCGCCTGCCACACGCGTTGCGAGTTCGAGCCAGGCTCAGGAGTCCACCAGCCGCCGACGCCCACAGAGTTATCAATGGATCCCGAATCGCTGTTAACACCCGAGGGGATGACGTAGATTGCCCCATCAAGCACCTCGGCTTTGCTAGAGGGATTTGTGATCTGGACCGTGTAGGTACCCACATCTTGGTACTGGTGCTTCACCTTGATGACGCAACGCTTCGCGTTCTTGCGGGCCTGCTTCGCTGTCTTGCAGATCTTCTTCGTCTGCTCGTAAGCCTCGACGGTCCCATCGCCCCAGTCAATGACAACGGGGTGCTCTGCAGAGCTCTTGTACAAACTAAGTTTGACCTGCTCGCCAAGTTTCACTCCATTGGCATTCTTAGGGAATGTCTTGAAATCCCACTTATCCCAATCAGTGAAGGCGGCCTCGAGATCTAACTCGCTGTACTCACGCGCACCGTGGTCGTGGTCGTGGTCATCCAGGATTTGACCATTGTGTTCTCTGTCGGAGTGGACTTCCTCGAACGATCGATGCGCACCGTCTTTGGATCCGGTCAGCCCACTCGCGGATTCACTCGCGGATTCAGTTACGGATTCACTTACGGAGCCCGCGTCATCCATGCTCGACTCGTCCATGTCTGAGGAACACCCAGCCAGTAGTAGTGCTCCAGCTGCAAGGCCGGCGATTGACACTGTCAATTTTGAGGTAGTTCGTGAAGTCTTCATAGGGGTGTGACGCAGCCTAAGACATTTGGTTCCACTTTCAACCAACTTTGAACGGGCAAGACCGGTGGAAGAACACATGACCAGGGGACGCAAGATGAGCAACATCCAAGTCACAACCACTTCGATCAAGAGCGCGCCGCGGCGAGGTCGACCGCAAGTTCTTCCGTGGGATCGCGAGATGCAGTACCTGATTGAAGCTCGCAAGTCAGGGGCCACGTACGGCGACCTTGCCTATGAGCTAGCACTGCGGTACCGGCGACCCGTAACGCCTCAAACCGTGAAAGCCAATGTCGCTCCGCTTATGAGCACTTCCGCTGAGAAGGAGAGCGAGAGGGCCCGCGTCACCGAGCAACAAGAGAAAGAGAGCATCGAGGCATTGCGTATCGCTGAGTACATCGTCGAGAACCAGCAAAGCTCGAAGATGGACATTGCTGACGGCCTCGGGATACCCCCATACAGAGTTGACAAGCTTTACAAGAAAGCCAAGCAGTCAATGGACGGGTACATACTCCCCCCTGTTCGTGAAGGTAAACAGAAATTTACTTCTGACCAGATGGAGGGCACGCTGCGAGCAGCTGCTCGGGCTCTCGAGATTCCCGAGAATGGGCAAATGTCCGAGGGCGCATTCAATAAGTGGCGTGACTCTCTAGCGTCAAACGAGCGAGACCAAATCCCCAACTCAATGGTCTACAGGCGCCGATACGGGACCTGGACCGATGCTTGTCAGGCTGCTGGATTGAAGCCGAACCCGCTACCGCGCCAATACGACGGCGTCTCTAGGGATGACTGCGTGGTCTGGCTCGCACACTGGCTTCGATCCCTCACCGATCGAGGTGAAGGGCTGATCGAAGCCAGCCAGGGTGAGTACGCGATGTGGCTACGCAACCACCCTGACGCACCCAGTCAGGATATGCTCCTACTGCGTGATGCGTGGAGTGTTCTCCTCGCTGAGGCGTCAGATTACGAGAGGGAGCATCGCAATCTCTTAGCTCCCAAGCCCGTGCAAACGTCAGGCCGCAACAAGAAGCAGCGGTAAGAACAAGCAGAGGAATAACGATGGAACTTTCCAAGGTGACTGTCGAAAACCAGGTAGGCGATGAAGGCACCGTCTACCAAGTCGTTACGGGTACTGCTCGGGTTGAGGACGCTCCTTACCTCCCAAATCAGACAAGAGTTCATTTGACTTACATGACCTCCGACACCGAGGGAGCGACTGTCAGCGCAGAGGTCGAGGATCCAGAGGTCTACTCGATAGCCGTGCATGCTTATGACCGCCGAAAGGTCATTCGAGTGACAATTGAGGAATGGCCCGACGGTTCCATCTACCTCACCGACGCCTCCACCCAGGAATAGGCCGTCGCGTGCCGATACTCCTTCAAGAGGTTCTACAAAATCAGAAAACAAGATCGCTTGTTCAACTCACCTTCCACGGAAAAGAGAGAATTTGATCAGGAGGTACCTATGAAAGTTCACCCGCTTGGCGACATCACCGCGTACCAAGTCTTCGGGATCTCACTTGACTTCGACCAAGAATTGCTCGATGCGATGCACAAGACGATGGTCAGAAAGCACCACCCAGATAAAGGTGGGGATCCTGCTGTGTTCCTGAAGTACCAGATCGCTTACGAAATCCTGAGCGATCCTGCTCAGCGAAGTGCCGAGAGATTACGCGAAAGGAATCGGTTGGATTCAGCGCACAGCCACACGACCTCCACAATCAACCCCCATCCACCGTTGAACACTGAATCAACTATCCAAACAGGCCAGCCGTGGACGGATCGTGACCAACAGCCCCCAACGTTCCTCAATAGAGCCGTTCGGCGGACCGAGGGCTCGCCGTTCACGATTTACGACACTAAAGTTCGCGGTCGCGTGTTCCACGGCGCAATGCTCGCCCTGTTCTTCGCCATTAACTCGTGGTTGTTCATCCGCGGTGGGAGCGCTCCCCAATACAACGCTCTTGTCTTGTCTGTTGGGTTCGCTAACGTTCTAGTGACACTTCCGTGGACGTACATGCTTGCTCGCTTCCTCGCGACCAGGCGAGGTGCATTCATACTCCTGACGCTCTTCTACCTATTCGGCGTTTTCGCCTTAATCTCAACTTTCCTTTATGGGCTAGTCACCGCGACGGCCGTTCTGATCGCGGTGAAGGTGTTCACGGCACGCAAGGAAGGCAAGCACCGTCAGGTAGCCGCATCCTGACCGCTCAAAGTGAACCTCGTTGACGCCTTCGCTCAATTGCCTTGCCCACAAGGAATCGGGTGTGCCTGCGAAGAGTTATGGATTTTCTCAGACACCAGAAGGCCATTCCTGTATGCCGCTTCATTAGTCACGAGACGGATTGACTGTCAGACCCCTCGCGTATAACTGAAGAGCAAGACAGGAAAGGGGAGAAATCCCAGAACGGAGGTACACGATGAGCGTTGTTTTCGAGAAAGTGATTGAGGAGGTTTCCAACCACTTGTCCGAGGCATGGCCTGAAATTCTTGAAGACTGGAAGGACCAGGCGACAAGACGCGACCTGAACCAGCAAACCGTCGCTCTGGTCACCCACCAGTGCCAGCGCTGCGACACTCAAGTGCGATTGGGCGCTGTCTTCGATCGGACGGACACTCAACGGCCACCAGGAGACCGAGCGTTCTGTCCCAAGTGCAGAAAAGTGACCAAGTCCCCCATCGTTGACATCCATTTGGTGGAGAACGACGAGTAAGAGCTGCTCGTCACGCCAGCGGGTGGACCCTCTGCTGTCGGTGGCAGAGGGTCCACCCAACTCCCGACAAAAACATTCGATCCTCACCGCGCATGTCCGACACGATTGCTTTCGCTTGAGCGGTTCAAGGTTCAGTGATCAGCAACCCAAAATCCGTCCTGGGGTCAGAGGCAGCGCCTCAAAACACTGATTCCTGCCTCACCCGATGCCGGGAATGTCTTTCACAGTGGGAACTTTTTCAGCGCCTCTTGCCAGCTGAGGCACCTCCACGGTCACCAAGATCAAGCCAGGACAGCGCCCTTCTGGTTGTCGGTCATGAGGTCAAGGAATTGACCCAGTCGCCGAAGCCCCTCAATCGAGCTTGGTTGCGCGTTCAGCAACTCAGGAGCGTAAAGAACGTAACTGGCCCACTGGGCACGCGAGATCGCGACGTTCAGCCGGTTCGGTGAGAGGAGGAAGTCCAAACCCCTGGGGAGATCCTCCGCGCTGGAAGTGGCCATGGAGACAATCACGACAGGAGCTTCCTTGCCTTGGAACTTGTCGACCGTCCCAACTTCAACGCCCTCCAAGCCCGCCTGCTCCAGTTGGCGCTTAATGAGCCGGACTTGGTCGTTGAAGGCTGCGACCACGAGGATGTCAGAGAGTCCAATACGTCGAGGTGGTTGCCTTTCATCATCGCGCGCATCGATCCATTCACGACCACGTACAGACTCAATAATGGCCACAACCTCGTGGGCCTCTTCGGGGCAGGAAGTTGTATTGCCGCGGTGATCCACCGGGACTGGGATGGCGCCTGGCGGGATCTCTTCTAGCGACCGCAAGCCCGCGACTTTCGCTGATTCCAAACGGTCTTCGTACTGCAGGTGCGAGACCGCTTTGGTCAGTTCGGGGTGCATACGGTGCGTGAGGCTAAGGAAGTAGCCACGCTCAGGAGGAATCGTTGCGTGATCGCCGATCACGTGTTCGAGAACGGACCTTTCCATGCCTTCGGGGTGCGCCGCCTGGCTGACTTGCGGTAACTGCTGAGGGTCACCCAGCAGGAGAACTCGTTGGGCAGCAAGAGAGCACGCGATCGTGTTCGCGGTCCGCTTTCCGTGGGCACAGCGAAATCAGGAGTTGAGCCGAGCATCTCAGCTGCCTGCATTCGCGTTAAAGGTTCGCCAGCCAGGTGGCGTAAGGCGTAATCAACTGCCTCACGCTTTGTGGAAAGGTGGTATCTCACCATCACACGCTGCACGAGTTCCTCGTCTAAATCAATATTAGTTCGAGCCACGTGAACGACCATACACCTAGTTGGTGTATGCAGGCAGTCATCCAATTTGCTTTACCTTTATATACATAGCAACGTGTCAGACCCCAAAGTCAGACTGCCCTCAACACGTCAAATCAAGGGGGAATCATGGAATCACGTTCTGAGCGCACCACCAACACACTGATGCTGATTGTCGGCATCCCCCTAGGAATTCTGTTATTGATCTGGACCGTCTGGATAACCATCACAGCTTTCATCGGTGGTCAAGCACCATTCTTCTTCCTGGACTTCGATGGATTCAATCTGATCCGCGGCCTCTTCTGGCTGATAATCGTTGACCCAATAGTCCTCACCGTCGCCTACTGGATCTTCATGCTGCTCATGCTGCCACTCATTGGACTTGCAGCAGGTGCTTCGGCCATTGCCAATCGCAAACACATCAAAGAGGAGTAATGATGAGAATTCGATTGGTGCAATTAGCCGTTCCTGATTCACTGACTCCCTTGTCCCTAATGGCATGCATTGGCGACAACTCCGCTGCCTGGTTCAACTCCGTGTTGGCTAGTACCTGAGAAAGTTGCTCTTTGGCGAAGTAGTTTCCAGTAATGCGGAACGTCCCTGTGAAGAAAACTCTCGCACAAGAGATTCTGGTAATGATGATGAGTGACACTAACGGGACTAATTGAAGTTGACTTCAATAATTATGATCGAATTGACGTGAATGTAGTTTTGTTGGCATTACGATGGACATACCGATAGCCTAGAAGCGATTCAACTCACACACATTTACCCGAGCAATCAAATCCAGGGAATGCAACTAATCTCCAACAACTTGCCTATACGCAATGCGGCTGGAGATTAGTGCGGTGCGAAATCATTTTGGGGGTTCACATGGCACAACTTCTTAGCGGCAACTGGGTGCTTTCAGCACAAGATCTTATCTCTGAATATGAGTGTGAACACAAGGTGGCTCTTGACGCCGCAGTGACTCTGGGGAACCTGAACATTTCTCAGGTCGAGAATCCCGAACTGAAACTCCTCCAAGAGTTCGGTCTCAAGTTTGAAAAGCAGCGACTCGAAGCACTCGAATCCACGCATCAAGTTAAACGTCTTGAAGTGCCGAAAAGAAACGTGACTGATTACCAGGTTGCCTGGGAAGCGACTAAGCAGGCCATGGCTGATGAATACGAAGCAATCTACCAAGGCACCTTGTTCACGGGGGACTTTATTGGTTTTGTTGACTTCCTAGTCGCCAGAAAGACGAGCACTGGGGAATTCGAACGTGACCAAGAAAATAGAGTCATTTATGAACCCGTCGATACAAAATCGGCGCGAAGCGCAAAGAAGACTGCCGTCATCCAAGTGGCTGCCTATGCTGAAGCGCTCACTCGACTCGGACAACCTGAACCTTTCGAGGTACACCTTTGGCTGGCCGGAGACAACAATTGGAGCGGTCAGGCCCCTGATCTGATCAATGTCGCCCGCGAATATCGACAGCGTGTTCAACAACGCCTTCCCCAACTGGGATCAATCCCGGATCCCACCTGGGCCCCGCCTTGCAGTGCCTGCACCCATTGCCGATGGGCAGACAATTGCGATCAGGGCAGAAGAGAAGCCAGAGACCTTTCACTCATCCAAGAAATCCGAGCCACGACCAGATTAAAACTCGTTGACGCCAAAATTACAACGATTGACCAGATGGCTCAGGCAACAATTGATCAACGACCCAAGGCAGTATCAAAGGAAACGTTTGCGCGCCTGCAGGCTCAAGCTGCCATTCAAATCCGAGGCGAACAAGCAAACAAAGTCATTTTCGACATCACTGCCGTGTCATCTGTTAATTCCATGCCACCCCGTTCTGCTGGCGACCTGTGGTTCGACATGGAAGGTGACCCATACGCCAACCATGGCGACGGCTTGGAGTACATGTTTGGTTTTGGATACCTGCAAAATGGCGAGTTTGACTTTGACACAAAAGATGCCACCGACACAGCATCCGAGCGCACAGCTTTTGAAGATTTCGTGGACTTTGTCATGAACCGTTGGACGAAGCACCCCGATATGCACGTTTATCACTATGCAAATTACGAACGCAATGCGTTACTGAAACTTGCTCAGAAATTTGGTTCACGGGAATCCGATGTCGATCTGCTTTTGCGAAATGGTGTGCTGGTTGACCTCTACAAGATCGTGCGTTCAGGTTTTCGCTTCTCCACAGAGAGACTCTCCATCAAATACATTGAAGAGGTCTATGACATGACCCATTCAGGTGAAGAAGTGGCTACCGCCATGGATTCGGTGATTAGGTTCGAAGAAGTGATGGCACTAAGGGAAGCTGGCCAGTTAAACGAAGCGAATGAAATTTACCAAGTGATTCGCAGCTATAAC
>DKME01000177.1:159-8385 GCA_002469525.1 Actinobacteria bacterium UBA7422 | reverse complement strand
GGTAACCGTGCGCTCAAGTCACTCTCTGACATGCTCAAGGGCAAGCAGGGTCGTTTCCGCCAGAACCTTCTGGGCAAGCGCGTTGACTACTCCGGTCGTTCGGTGATCGTTGTTGGTCCACAGCTCAAACTGCATCAGTGTGGCCTGCCCAAGCAAATGGCGCTTGAACTCTTCAAGCCATTTGTCATGAAGCGCCTCGTCGACCTTAACCACGCTCAGAACATCAAGAGTGCTAAGCGCATGGTTGAGCGTTCCCGCCCAGTTGTGTGGGACGTCTTGGAAGAAGTTATTACCGAGCACCCGGTGCTGCTGAACCGTGCACCAACACTTCACCGTTTGGGTATCCAGGCATTTGAACCACAGCTCATTGAAGGTAAGGCAATTCAGATTCACCCACTCGTGTGTACTGCATTCAACGCAGACTTCGACGGTGACCAGATGGCAGTACACGTACCGCTCTCTGCTGAAGCACAGGCTGAGGCTCGGATCTTGATGCTTTCGAGCAACAACATCCTTTCCCCTGCAAACGGTCGTCCCATTACGACACCAACGCAGGACATGGTGCTGGGCATTTATGCGCTCACCACTATGACACCGGAAAGTCGGGACCTCCCTGACAACGAGTTGCACGCCTACTCCTCGATCGCTGAAGCAGTCATGGCCATGGACCGCGGTTCCCTGCAGTTGGGCGAAAAAGCTCGATTCCGGTTGACCGACATAACTCCGCCATTGGGCCACGAGGTTCCAGAAGGTTGGACCTTCGGTGATCCACTGACCCTCGTATCTACTCTCGGGCGTGCCTTGTTCAACGAAGCACTTCCAGCGGACTACCCGTTTGTCAACACCAAGGTGGACAAAAAAGTGCTTGGCGCAACGGTTAACCGGTTGAGTGAGTTGTACCCCAAGATCGAAGTTGCTGAAACTCTCGACCAACTGAAGTCACTTGGTTTCCACTGGGCTTCGCGCTCGGGCGTCACCATTTCGATTTCTGATGTAGTCGCACCGCCAGCCAAGGCAGGCCTTCTTGCTAACGCTGAAGAAAAAGATGCAAAGGTCCAGCAGCAGTACGAGAAGGGCTTGATCACTGACTCCGAGCGTCGCCAGGAGCTCATCGAGATTTGGACGCGCGCAACGGACGAAATTGCGAAAGCAATGCAGGAGAATTTTCCTGAGTCCAACCCGGTTCACATCATGGTTGACTCAGGTGCTCGCGGTAACTACATGCAGGTTCGCCAGATTGCTGGTATGCGTGGACTCGTGGCGAACCCGAAGGGTGAGATTATTCCTCGCCCGATCAAGGCGAATTTCCGTGAAGGTTTGACGGTACTCGAGTACTTCATCTCCACTCACGGTGCTCGTAAGGGTCTTGCCGACACCGCACTTCGTACCGCTGACTCGGGTTACCTAACCCGTCGTTTGGTGGACGTCTCCCAAGACGTGATCATCCGTGAGGTCGACTGTGAAACAGAGCGCGGTTCTGAAATCGAGATTGCTGAAATGGTCGAGGGAACACTTCGTCCACTTGAGAACCTCGATACTGCACTTGTCTCGCGTGTTCTCGCCCGCGACGTAGTTGTTGATGGCAAGACCGTTGCAACCGCGGGTGAAGAACTCGACATGCCACGCCTTGAGCAGATGGTTGCTGACGGTGCTGACAAGGTTCGCGTACGTACCGTCCTTACCTGTGAGAGTGCAGTGGGAACGTGTGCACGGTGCTACGGGCGCTCAATGGCAACAGGCAAGCTGGTTGACGTTGGTGAAGCAGTGGGTATCGTTGCCGCTCAGTCAATTGGAGAGCCGGGAACCCAGCTCACCATGCGTACCTTCCACACCGGTGGTGTTGCAGGTGAAGACATCACGCACGGTTTGCCACGTGTTGTGGAACTCTTCGAAGCTCGTACCCCTAAGGGTGTTGCTCCGATCAGTGAAGTCGCTGGCCGCGTGCGCTTTGAAGACGCTGAGAAGCTTCGCAAAATCATCGTTACACCAGATGACGGCTCCGAAGAACTGGAGTATCCAGTCTCACGTCGTTCGCGCATGTTGGTCGAAGAGGGCGACAGTGTCGCCGTTGGGCAGCAACTTGTTGTTGGCGCCGTTGATCCCAAGCAGGTCCTTCGTATCCTTGGCCAGCGTGCCGTGCAGTTGCACCTCGTTGACCAGGTACAGCAGGTCTACCGCTCACAGGGTGTGTCAATCCACGACAAGCACATCGAGGTAATCGTTCGCCAGATGCTCAAGCGCATCACGATCATCGAATCGGGCGAATCGAACTTCCTCGCGGGTGAACTCGTTGAGCGTGGCGCATTCGAGACGGAGAACCGCCGGGTTGTCACAAACGGTGGAACCCCAGCTTCGGGTCGACCAGAACTTATGGGAATCACGAAGGCATCACTTGCAACTGAATCTTGGTTGTCGGCGGCTTCCTTCCAGGAGACCACACGTGTCCTCACCGACGCTGCGATCTCCGCGAAGAGTGACCCACTGCTCGGCCTCAAGGAGAACGTGATCCTGGGCAAGCTGATTCCTGCCGGAACCGGAATGCCGATCTACCGCAACGTCAAGGTGGAGCCAACAGAGGAAGCGAAAGCCGCCATGTACGCATCCTTCACCGGATACGACGACATGGAGTACGCATCCTTCGGTCAAACCTCGGGTGAAGCAGTTCCGCTGGAAGAGTTCGAGTTCCGCGGCTTCTAAACCGGTTGAACTAAATATTGTGAATGGGGAGCCGGTTCACCGGCTCCCCATTCACATGTCCAGAACCGAATGTAATTTCATGAACCACCACCTCAAAATGGATCAAATTGTGATTCGCTCAAAGATATTAAGCACCGTTGGAATTGCCGCAGCCTGCCTTGGACCAGCAGCAAGCGAAGTGGCTTTTGCTGGTCCCCCCCGACGAGCGTGACGTTTTCAGTCAAATGACCCTCAACTTCACCCAAGGTGGCCCGGCTTCCGCAGACCAAGCCGCATACACGCTGGATAACACTCGGCGATAGAGACGGGATCAATCTCCTGCGGTAGCCGCGGACTCATGTGGTAGCGGGCGGGAGACCACAACACGCATGGCCTCCATGAGTGGAGCAGATGTCGTTGCTGCCCTGTGTCTTGGAGCGAAGGGGGACCTTCATTGGACGGGCGTATCTGTACGGACTCATGGCTGCGGGGGAGTCGGGTGTTGAAAAGACAATTGACATTTTCACAAAGGAAATCTCCACTACCATGGCGCTGATCGGTGCCACCAGCATTGAAGAACTAGGGCCACAATTCCTGCGCCAATAGTGTTTTTGGTAAACCGAACAGTGATTTGTTGTTGTTTTTCAGGGGTTTTGGGTTTACCGTGGGGACATGTCAACAAACGAAGAAAGTGCCGTCCCCGAAGAAGTAGTTGTCGAAAGCGCTCAGGCGCCGGTCGCGCCGCCGGTTGTCCAGATACCACCTAAGCCAACGGTTGATCAGTTCGGAAACGAGATTAGCCCCAAGTCCAGGCTTGCTGCAGCACTGCTCGCGTGGTTCCTTGGCGTAATTGGTATTCACCGCTTCTATGTGGGCAAGGTCGGCACGGGTATCCTCATGATTTTAACACTCGGAGGCCTGGGAATCTGGGTCCTAATCGACTTTATTGTGATTTTGGTGGGCTCTTTCAAGGACAAAGAAGGACGATTGCTCGTCAACTGGTCGTGACCGTTGTAGATTGACACTATGAGTTCCGAAACACCCCCAGCCGAAGAAAGCCCGACCGAAGAAAGCAATGCACAAGAAAACCCAGTGACCGAGTCGATCTGGGAAGAACGTCAGGTCGTCGCAGCAGTTTCCAACCCGAATGCCTCTGGCAATTCGATTGTCGCGCTGGTTCTTTCCATCACTTCTTGGGTGGTGTGCCCAATTGTGTTTGCGATCATTGCCTTGGTGTTTGCTAGTAAGGCTGACAAGGAGATTGCCGCAAGTAACGGTTCTGTAGGCGGTGGGGCCTTTGTCACAGCATCGAAAATCATCTCTTGGATCAATATTGGCGTCTATGCCGCAGCTGTTGTTTTGGGGCTTTTGGCACTGTTTTTCTTGACTATCCTTGGAGTTTCGGGGACTTCGTCGACTTAGAGGTACCCCGGTGAACGGGGAAGAGCGGGGGAGGGTATTCTTCCCACTCGTGCCTGACCCCTCAGGCGCGCTCTCGCGTGTCGCGGTCTAGATTTCAATCAAGACAAGTGGCCCGAGGTGGTATCACCACCGGAGATTCCTACGAGTTTATGCGTAGTTGGGCGTCGCAAGACGCGCGACACGCCCGACCGCGTGGGTCGTTCCGGTTAACCGTAAACGAACGAGAAGTCAGGAGAGGCGCAACGTGCCTACCATCCAGCAGCTGGTCCGCAAGGGCCGGCAGGACAAGGTCTCCAAGACCAAGGCCCCGGCCCTTAAGGGCAGCCCACAGCGGCGCGGGGTTTGTACACGTGTTTACACAACTACCCCTAAGAAGCCGAACTCTGCGCTTCGCAAGGTAGCCCGTGTTCGGTTGACCTCCCAGGTGGAAATCACTGCCTACATCCCGGGCGTTGGCCACAACCTGCAGGAGCACTCAATTGTGCTCGTGCGTGGTGGGCGAGTCCGTGACCTCCCAGGTGTTCGTTACAAAGTCATCCGCGGCGCACTTGACGCTCAGGGCGTGAAAAACCGCAAGCAGGCTCGCTCCCGCTACGGTGCGAAGAAGGAGAAGAAGTAATGCCTCGTAAGGGTCCCGCACCGAAGCGACCAATTGTCATAGATCCTGTTTACCAAGCACCAATTGTTACCCAGCTGATCAACAAGGTCCTCCTTGACGGAAAGCGCTCCGTCGCAGAACGTGCTGTCTATGGCGCACTCGAAGGCTGCCGTGAGAAGAGCGGCACCGATCCCGTACAGACACTTAAGCGTGCACTGGACAACATTCGCCCAACACTGGAAGTTCGCTCCCGCCGCGTCGGTGGAGCCACCTACCAGGTTCCCGTTGAAGTGAAGCCAGGCCGCTCAACGACTTTGGCACTTCGCTGGTTGGTCAGCAACTCACGCAAGCGCCGCGAAAAAACAATCACAGAGCGCCTCATGAACGAGATCCTCGACGCATCAAATGGTCTAGGTGCTGCAGTCAAGAAGCGTGAAGACACCCACAAAATGGCCGAAGCCAACAAGGCATTCGCCCACTACCGCTGGTAACAACAACACTTACAACCCATTCACTAAAGAAAAACGGAGAAACTCGTGGCAATTGCAACAGTCCTCGACCTTGCCAAGGTCCGCAACATTGGGATCATGGCGCATATCGACGCGGGCAAAACCACAACCACCGAGCGGATTCTTTTTTACACCGGTATCAACTACAAAATCGGTGAAGTTCATGACGGCGGAGCCACCATGGACTGGATGGAACAAGAACAAGAGCGCGGAATCACCATCACTTCGGCTGCCACCACCTGTGAGTGGAAAGGCAACACGATCAACATCATTGACACACCCGGTCACGTTGACTTCACCGTCGAAGTGGAGCGCTCACTCCGTGTTCTCGACGGTGCCGTAACCGTGTTCGACGGTGTTGCAGGCGTTGAGCCACAATCTGAGACCGTCTGGCGTCAGGCAGACCGATACAGCGTTCCGCGTATGTGTTTCATCAATAAATTGGATCGCACTGGCGCTAACTTCTACATGTGCGTTGACATGATCATCTCGCGCTTGAATGCAGTTCCATTGGTACTTCAGCTTCCAATCGGTAACGAAGCCGACTTCATTGGTGTTGTTGACCTAGTCGAAATGCGTGCCCTGACCTGGCGCGGCGAAACCGTAATCGGTGAAGACTACGAAATCGAAGAAATTCCGGCCGACTTGGTTGACAAGGCCAAGGAATACCGTGAGAAGTTGATTGAGACTCTCGGCGAAGCAGACGACGAAATCATGGAGAAGTACCTAGACGGTGCTGAAATTTCCGTCGATGAAATCAAAGCAGGAATTCGCCGGGCAACTCTGGCTGCAAAGCTCACTCCTGTCCTGACGGGAACAGCGTTTAAGAATAAGGGTGTTCAGCCTATGCTCGACGCCGTTATCGCTTACCTACCTTCCCCACTGGACATTGCCGCGATTGACGGGCACAAGATGGGCGACGAAGAAGTTGAAATCCTGCGCCAGCCAAGTGACTCAGAGCCTTTCAGCGCACTTGCTTTCAAGATTATGACCGACCCGCACCTTGGAAAACTTACCTACGTTCGGGTGTACTCGGGTCGCTTGCAGACCGGTACGCAGGTTCTTAACAGTGTCAAGGACCGCAAAGAGCGGATCGGCAAAATTTACCGAATGCACGCAAATAAGCGTGAAGAAATTGAATCGGTAGGCGCCGGCGACATCGTTGCGGTCATGGGCCTTAAAGACACCACAACCGGTGAGACACTTTGCGACCCATCAAAGCCAGTTGTCCTTGAATCAATGTCCTTCCCGGACCCTGTTATCTCGGTGGCGATTGAGCCAAAGACAAAGAGTGACCAGGAAAAATTGGGAACGGCTATCCAACGTCTCGCTGAAGAAGATCCAACTTTCCGGGTCTCAACAAATGAAGAAACCGGCCAAACCATCATTGAAGGTATGGGCGAACTTCACCTCGAGGTTCTCGTTGACCGGATGCGCCGTGAGTTTAAGGTTGAGGCAAATGTCGGTAAGCCACAGGTTGCTTACCGTGAGACTTTGACCAAGAAGGTCGACCGGATTGACTACACCCACAAGAAGCAAACGGGTGGATCCGGTCAGTTCGCCAAGGTACAGATTTCAATCGAGCCAAATACTGCTGAAGGCGGTGGCTACCTGTTTGAGAACAAGGTCACCGGTGGTCGTATTCCCCGGGAGTACATTCCCTCCGTTGATGCAGGTGCCCAAGAGTCAATGCAGCACGGTGTTCTGGCGGGTTACCCCATGGTTGACGTCAAGGTCACACTCCTTGACGGTGCCTACCACGATGTTGACTCGTCCGAACTTGCTTTCAAAATCGCAGGAACCATGGCCTTCAAAGAAGGCGCACGTCAAGCTGGCCCTGCACTACTAGAGCCAATGATGTCCGTTGAAGTCACCACACCGGAGGACTACATGGGCGACGTCATTGGAGACCTAAACTCGCGTCGTGGACAAATCCAAGCCATGGAAGAGCGTTTCGGCGCTCGGGTGGTTAAGGCCGTTGTCCCGCTCTCGGAAATGTTCGGTTACGTAGGAGATCTACGCAGCCGCACCCAAGGGCGTGCGAGTTACAGCATGCAATTTGATTCGTACGCGCAGGTCCCACGGGCCGTCGCAGACGAAATTGTGGCTAAAAATCGCGGCGAATAACCGCGGATCAATAGAAATACAACAGAAGAAAAAGAACCGATAACCGATCCGCGTTTTGCCGGACGGCACGAACAGAGGGAGTACGCAAGTGGCGAAGGCCAAGTTTGAACGGAATAAGCCGCACATCAACATCGGCACCATTGGTCACATTGACCATGGCAAGACCACGTTGACTGCTGCTATCACAAAGGTGCTGCACGATCGTTACCCAGACGTGAACCCCTTCACGCCTTTCGACATGATCGACAAGGCCCCTGAAGAACGTCAACGCGGTATCACGATCTCTATCGCACACGTTGAGTACCAGACAGAAGGCCGGCACTACGCCCACGTCGACTGCCCAGGTCACGCTGACTACATCAAGAACATGATCACAGGTGCAGCGNNGGCGCAATCCTCGTGGTTGCTGCAACCGACGGCCCAATGCCACAGACCAAGGAGCACGTTCTCCTTGCTCGCCAGGTAGGCGTGCCCTCCATTGTCGTTGCGCTCAACAAGTGCGACATGGTCGACGATGAGGAACTCATTGAGCTCGTTGAAATGGAAGTTCGTGAACTGCTCAGCCAGTACGAATTCCCCGGCGATGACATCCCCGTAGTGCGCGTTGCTGCTTTCCCAGCACTTCAGGGTGACGAGAAGTGGGGACAGTCGATCATGGATCTCATGGACGCTGTTGACTCCTACATTCCAACACCAGAGCGTGAGATTGACAAGCCCTTCCTGATGCCAATCGAAGACGTCTTCACCATCACCGGCCGTGGAACAGTTGTTACCGGTCGTATTGAACGTGGAATCGTCAAGGTCAACGAAGAAATCGAAATCGTTGGTATCCGACCAGGAATTCCCCTCAAGACCACCGTCACCGGTGTCGAGATGTTCCGCAAACTGCTCGAC
>DKME01000177.1:0-138 GCA_002469525.1 Actinobacteria bacterium UBA7422 | reverse complement strand
CTTCTTCGTGGAACCAAGCGTGAAGAAGTTGAGCGTGGCCAGGTCTGCTGCAAGCCGGGCACGATCACACCTCACACCGAATTCGAGGCCCAGGTCTACATCCTCTCGAAGGACGAAGGTGGCCGTCACACGCCATTC
>DKME01000162.1 GCA_002469525.1 Actinobacteria bacterium UBA7422 | reverse complement strand
CCAGGTTCATTGCGCGCGCACGCCAACAACATACCAATAGAAATCAAAGTTGGAACAAGCGATGAACCACCGTATGACACCAAAGGCAGCGGTACGCCGGTTACAGGGAGAAGGCCCAGAACAGCGCCTATGTTGATCACCGCCTGGATGACGATCCAGGATCCCACACCCGCCGCGGCTAGCCGAACAAAAGGTTCTTTGGAGTTCCTGCTGAGACGGAAAATTGAAAACGCCAGGATTCCGAAAAGGAGTAGGACTGCGGAAGTACCCACCAGCCCCAATTCTTCACCGATCACAGGGAAAATGAAGTCAGTGTGCGCCTCTGGCAGTGACCCCCATTTTTCGCGGCTCCCACCAAGACCGACTCCCCACACTCCGCCCGTGCCGAGTGCATATTGCCCTTGGCTTACCTGCCAACCGAAGCCGAGCCGGTCTGACTCGGGGTCTAGCCAGTTCGTGATTCGTTCCATGCGGTAGGGGGCCGCGAGCGTCAAAGCCCATACTGCAAAAAAACCGACCGCACCGAAAATTGCAAACAATCGCACCGGGATTCCAGCCGCAAAAAGGATGCCACACAAAATAGCAGCCAACATGAGCGTGTTTCCAAAATCGCCTTCCAGGAGAACAAGGATCATCATGATCACGGCGACGGGAACAATCGGTACCAAGATATTTCTCCACGTAGGAATATGTCGATCCTTGCGGGTCAGCACTTCTGCACCCCAGATCACAAGAGCCAGCTTGGCAAATTCACTTGGCTGAAGTCGGAATGGACCGAATATTTCAATCCAGTTTTTCTGCCCTGCGACCTCAACTCCGATTACAAGAACGGCAAGTAGGAGACCAAAAGCGATTGCGAGGAAAACCCACGCACTCTTGCGCCAGAATTGAATTGACGAGCGTGCTGCAAAAATTAATGCGATAGCTCCACCAACGGCAAAGAGTGCCTGGCGTTGCGCGAGAGTGTAAGCCGAGCCAAAAACTCGAACACTTTCGACCGACGAGGCTGACAGCACCATGACCATTCCGAGACCAAGCAATAACATTGTCGAACCCATGATCAAGTAGTAGGTACTTAGTGGGTGTTCTGCAAGTAGTGCGAAGCGAGATTTCTTGTAAGACTCAGAGACCTTATGCAATCCCCCAGATCGAGCCCGAGCAATGACTGACACTAGATCCTCAACTCGCGTTCAACCGCGCCGGAGAACACTTCACCACGGTGGGAATAGTCGGTAAACATGTCCCAGGAAGCACAACCGGGAGCCAACACGACAGTGTCTCCACTTACCGCTCGTTGATGAGCAATCCGGACGGCCTCGGTCATAGCACTAGTGTCTCTAGTGGCCAGTGTGATTACTGGGACATTTGGGGCGTGTCGGCCGAGGGCGTTAGCGATCACCTCAGCATCCGTTCCCATCAGGATTACCATCTTTAACCGAACTGCGTTGGCCGCTACCAGTTCATCAAATTCCTGCCCTTTGGCAAGCCCCCCAGCGATCCAGATCACCGAAGCATGTGTAGCGAGCGACATGTGCGCGGCGTGCGCATTTGTCGCTTTCGAATCGTCAATGTAGGTGACGCCGCCTTCCTGGGCGACAATGGCGTTTCGATGCGGCGCCGGGGCAAAACCTTGCAGTCCGGCTCGCACGGCTGACGGCGACACTCGATTGGATTCCTCGGAGTCGAGAGTTCCGAATGCCCGAGCCAGAGCCGCCGCGGCCAGTGCATTTTCCAGATTGTGTCCACCTGCCGGATGAACATCGGACACCAATGCGAGTTCTTGCGCGTAATCCATCCGATTAGCCACAAATGCCCTGTCAACAAGTGCTCCGTCGACGACCCCCAATTCACTTAGGCCGGGAACACCACGTGTGTAGCCGATTGCTCGACAACCGTCAATGACGTCAGCGTCCTCAACCATGGAACGAGTGGATTCGTCGTGGCAGTTGAACACCGCCGCGAATTGGGTTCGTTCATAAATCCGCGCCTTCGCCTTGGCATAATGATTGAAGTCACCGAAGTGATCAACATGGTCTGGGGCAATGTTTAAACAGGTGGACGCCCACGGGCTCATGTTGTGGACAAATGGCAATTGTGGTGCCCCAACTTCAACAGCGATTACGTCAAGTTCGTCATGCATGACGACGCCCACAAGTGAATGCCCGATATTGCCTGCTGCCTCAGATCGCAACCCAGAGGCGCGCAATATGGAATCCAGCATGAGGGTTGTGGTGGTTTTCCCGTTAGTTCCAGTTACACAAAGCCATTGGGCTGCGCCCCTTCGCGGACGGATTCTCCATGCCAACTCAAGCTCGCCCCAGATCGGGATTCCCAGCAGCCCGGCTTGCCTGTGGAAGTGGTGACTCGGTATTAAACCCGGTGAGGTAACAACCAGGTCCAGATTTTGGTCAGGGAGTGTCTTTGCATTGAGGAAAGTAGCCGCCCCTAGCGAGCCAAGTATGTCGGCGCGCTCACTGACAGATTCTGAGGAACCTGAATCGACGATGCTCACCTGGGCACCCAATTGCATAAGCGCGTCAGCGGCGGCAAAACCAGCGATCCCAAGCCCGAGAATACCGACGTTTAAGGAAGACCAATTGGCATCCTTGGAGTCAAAAACATCGAGATTGCGCATCAAGCTCGAACCCATTCAGCATAGAAGATCGTTAGCCCTGCCCCAATGCAAAGTCCTTGAATAATCCAAAATCGGACAACAATTTGGATCTCTGGCCATCCGAGCATTTCAAAGTGATGGTGCAGTGGAGCCATTCGAAAAATGCGTTTTCCGGTCAACTTGAAGGAACCAACCTGCCCGATCACAGACAAGGTGGTGATCAGGAATAGTCCAGCGATTAACGGAAGCAGTAATTCAGTACGTGTGAGGATTGCCAATCCAGCAATTCCGCCACCAAGTGCGAGGGAGCCCGTGTCTCCCATGAAGATACGAGCCGGTGAAGTGTTGAACCAAAGAAAACCAAAACTCGCGCCAGCGGTTGCGGCAGCGACCATGGCGAGGTCAAGTGGATTTTGCGTGTTGTAGCAAAATTCGGTGACTTCAAACGCACAATTTTGGCCGTACTGCCAGATCGCGAGCAGCACATACGCCAAGAAACTCATAATCGCCGCACCAACGGCTAGTCCATCGAGACCATCGGTGAGATTGACACCATTCGTTGTGGCTGTTACCAAGAACCACACCCACAATAAAAAAAGTCCCAAAGGTAGAACAAAATTTGTATCCCGAACAAATGAAATGGCCATGGAAGCGGCCGTGTTGCCCGATTCGTCCCTGAATTGAACCGACAGATAGGCAAATGAAAATGCAACGACGGCCTGACCAATCAACTTGGTCCGCGCTCGGAGACCAGTGCTCCGTTGCTTAAATATTTTCAGATAGTCGTCAGCCATTCCGACTAGGCCTAATCCAACCATCAGATATAGAACCAGCAATGCTCCAATTGATACGGGACGCCAGGTCAATAAGTGTGTCAGAAAATACCCGGCAAGGACCGCAATAATAATTGCCAGGCCACCCATCGAAGGTGTCCCACGTTTTCCTTCATGGGCGGGGTAGATCTCACCTTCACGCGAAGCTCGAATGGCTTGCGAGTATCCGTGCTTACGCAATAGATTGATCAACAGCGGGGTGCCAAGAAATGACACCAAGGTCGCAATTGCACCCGCAATAACGACAAGCCTCATGGAGCTCCCTGCTCTGCGTCGGTATCAAATTCAAAGTCCGACTTGACACTACTTAATCTCAGTCCTGGAATCTCGCTTGCCACGCGGTCGAGTCCAACTGATCGCGAGGCTTTCACCAACACAATATCTCCCTGTGCAAGTTCGTCGGAAAGAATCGCAATCGCTTCATCTGGCTCTGCGACCCACAAAGACTCTTTTCCCCATGAACCTTCGTTAGCAGCCGCTAGGTGCATAACTTTCGTTCCAGCGCCAATACAGATGAGGCGCGATATGTCTAGCCGAACAGCCAACCGACCAATTGAGTCGTGTGCGTCGAGCGAGTAATCTCCCAGTTCCAACATTTCACCCAGGACAGCCCATGTTCTGCGTCGTGGCGCCTTGGAACCCAGTTGAGCCAATGTCTTTAGGGCAGCGCGCATCGATTCAGGATTCGCGTTATAGGAGTCGTTGATAACCGTAATCCCACTGGGCGTATCGGTGACTTCCATTCTCCACTTACTAATTGTGTGAACATTCTCGAGAAGTTGGCAGGCAGTTTCGAAGGGAACACCCGCAGCAACACAGGCACTAATTGCTGCCAACGCATTACTCACGTAATGCAAACCGATCAAATTCACATGCGCACTACAGGTGACTCCTGCATGGGTAACCGTAAAGCGAGTTGTTCCGTCTGTTTCAATCAATATGTCACTTGCGTGAAAGTCAGCTCCGGAAGTTTCACCAAATGTCCACTCATCACAGGAAATATCCACACTCATTTTGCGCACATGGGGATCATCGAGGTTGAGAATCGCAACTCCCGATTCGGGAAGCCCCCGAACGAGTTCACCTTTCGCGCGAGAAATATTTTCCACACTGCCTAACAGTTCAATGTGCGCAGATCCAACATTGAGCACCAGCCCAATGTCCGGCTCCGCGATCTCTGCTAGCGCAGAGATATGCCCAATCCCACGCATACCCATTTCCAGAACTAAAAACTCTGTATCCGTATCTGCACTCAGAATGGTGAGTGGAAGCCCTACTTCGGTATTGAAAGATCCGGGGGGCGAAACACACCGCCCGAACTGGCTAAGGACTCCTGCAATAAGGTCTTTTGTCGAGGTTTTCCCGCTCGAACCCGTGACACCGATCACTTGTGCCGTCAACACGTTTCTTCGCACCCAGTGCGCTATCTGTCCGAGGGCGGCCAATGGATCGTTCACGCTGAGAGTAGGCAACCCGGCAGGAATTGGAACCTTGGAATCCTTCGAGATAATTGCCAATGCTGCCCCTGCTGACTGAACACCACCAAGAAAACTGTGACCATCTGCTCGCTCTCCGGCCAAGGCAACAAATACTCCGTCGGGAATTGGGGCACGTGAGTCAACAAAGAATCCGGGAACCGGAAATACTCGTTGAAGGTCACAACCCTTAAGTGCACCGCCAGTAATTTCTTCCAACTGTTCTCCACTGAAGCTAATCATGCTCACCACTGCTCTCAAGTAACTCTTCAACAACGTCAATGTCACTGAATGGAATTATGCGCCCGGATACCTCTTGTCCCTTTTCATGTCCCTTGCCAAGGATCGCTATGACGTCCCGGCCTTCGGCTTTGGCCAGTGCGAGCGCAATTGCTTCTCGCCGGTCTCCGACTTCATGGACTTCGTGGGCAGAGCCTCCAGAAATACTCTCCGCACCAGCGACAATTTCCTCACGGATCCGCTCCGGGACTTCCGATCTTGGATTGTCATCGGTGACAATCAATACTTCCGAGAGGCTGCCTGCCACTCGGCCCATCTCTCCCCGTTTACTTGAATCTCTGTCGCCACCTGCCCCCAAAACCGTTATAACACGCGACTTACTTTGATTCTGCAACCCAGAAAGGAATTCCCGAATCGAGTCAGGCGAATGTGCATAATCGACATAGATGGACACGCTTCCGTGCACGGCAACCAACTCTCCTCGGCCGGTCACAGTTGCCATTCTTAATGCATTCAACGCGGCAGGCCCGCTAACCCCTACACAATCAAGCATCGACAATGCCAGCGTCGCATTTAGTGCGTTAATGGCTCCCGGCATTGAGAGCCGGCCTAGTGGCAATTCGCCCGTCGGACCGTGGATCGTCCACCCCCCTACTTCTTGACTCTGAGTCAATAACCAATCCGGCGATTCTGTGATACCGATTGACTCGCAAGGAATCTCAGTGGTGTGGCTCAACTCACGCCCCCACGGATTGTCCACACATACACGTGCAGACAACGCGAATTCTGGTGTAAAAAGTTGCGCCTTAGCGGAGAAATACTCTTCCATTGAGCCGTGGTAGTCCAAATGGTCATGTGAAAGGTTCGTGAAGCCAACACATGCAAAGGTAAGTCCGTCAACTCTGTGTTCGGAAAGAGCGATACTAGATACCTCCATTGCTACCAAAACGACTCCAGCTTCTTTCATCGTGGCAAGCGTCCGGTATAGATCAGGCGCCTCCGGTGTGGTTCGAATATTGTTCACTTCTTCGCCGTTAATCATGGTGGCGAGGGTTCCGATTAACCCGGCTTTAAGACCCTGCGCACGTGCAGCTTGATAAATCATGCTGGTGGTCGTACTTTTCCCATTTGTTCCGGTCACTCCAAGTAGGAGCATGTCTGCCGAAGGGTTTTCAAACACCAACTTACAGACTTCTCCCAAGTGTTCCCTTGGTTGATCAACACACAGGATGGGAATGTCAATTATTGCTTCAGTCTGTTGCAGGGCCGCTAACCCTACGGGGTCGGTGAGAATCGCATTGGCTCCGCGTGAAATCGCCTGTTCGGCAAACTGAGCTCCATGTGCATTGCGACCAGGCAACGCGGCGAACAGTTCACCTCGCGTAATTTTATTTGAGTCCAGAGAAACTCCAGAAACCGATACAACAGAATTGCCATCAATTTTAGCGTGAATGAGTGAAGCAATCTCGACAATCGATGTCGAACCCACGTTAGCCTCCAAAGGTTAAAGCAAGTTTAGGTGCCTTTGATCCCGTTGGTGGAATTTCCAAAGCTCCGAGCGCATAGCTTGATACTTTTTTGAATACCGGAGCGCCGAGCTCACCACCGTAGCGGCCACTCTGCGGTTGCGATACGAAAACACCGACAACGAGTTGCGGATTATCTGCCGGTGCCATGCCAACGAATGAAGCTATCACCTGATTGCTGTAGCCACCGGTTCGAGCGTCAACTACCTGTGCTGTTCCTGTCTTTCCTCCAACGCGGTAACCAGGAATCCTTGCATTTGTAGCCGTACCACCTTCACCAACGACCGACTCGAGCATTGCACGGACTTGCTTTGCAGTGTCACGGGACACCACACGAGTAGTCTCTGGCGCTTTTGGTTCTTCAATGCTTCCGTCCTCATGAACGATTGCCTTAACGAGTGAAGGTTCAACGCGCAGTCCATCGTTGGCAATCGTGGAAAAAACGCTGGTGACTTGGACTGCGTTGACGCTGAGTCCCTGCCCGAATGCAATTGTCGGGAAAGATGTTGGTGACCAGTCTTTGTACTCCGGAACGAATCCACTTGTTTCACCGGGGAAACCCAGGCCGGTTGGTTGACCAATACCAAATTTCTTAAGGTACCTGGACAGTTTTTTCCCACCGATTCGCTCGGCAGCAAGGATCGTTCCGATATTGCTAGATTTGGCCATCACGCCGCTAAGCGTCAGATTCAAGGTTCCATGTGGACTGGGATCACGAAAGTCCTTGTCTCCACGGTTCAAAGTCGGCGGGACCTTTATCGGGGTATATGGGGTCGCCGCCCCTTCATTGATTACTGCGGCAAGTGTCATGACCTTGCTGATCGAACCCGGCTCGAAAGCCGCTGTCAATGGGCGATTATTCATGTTTTTCTGCGAACTCTGCGTTGGGTAGTTCGGATCGAATGTTGGTGCGGTGGCGAGTGCGAGGATTTGCCCGCTTTGTGGATTCATGACGACCACGGTTCCGTCAGAGGCTCCAGAGCTCTCCACGGCTTCAGCGATCGCTTGCTGTGCGACATACTGGATATCTCGATCGATGGTCAGTTCAATATCTACGCCCGCTTGCGCGTCAACTCTTACAGATGAACCGGTAGGAATTGCACGTCCGCCGGGTCCACGCTCATAGGTTGATTTACCAGGCGTGCCACTCAAATCTTCGTTGAAAGCGTACTCGTATCCGCCCAAGCCGCTTCCTTCGTTACCGACAAAGCCGATCACGTTCGCAGCCAGGTCTCCCGCGGGATAAATACGCCGTGAGGTATCTTGGCTGAAAACTCCAGGCAGTCTCAGTGCGGAAATCTGCTCCCATGTTTCCGGGGTGACTTCCTTTGCCAAATATATAAAGCGCCGCTCACCGGAGAGTCTATTCGCCAATATGTCGGCATCCGCACCCAAAATTGGAGACAACGCCTGTGCCACCGCTATTGGATCGGTCACCATGGTTTGGTCTGCCGTAACGTTCTTAGCGTCCACAGTGATCGCCAGCGGCTCACCCGAAGAGTCGAGAATTGAGCCACGCTCTGCTGGCAGTTCAATTGTTCGAAGTCTTTGGTCCAATGCCGCAGAGGCTAAAGCACTTCCTTGCACAGCCTGAAGGTCAACGAGTCGCGCCGCAAAGACCATCAAGATCAGCGTAGATACCAAGATTAGGGCTGTTCCCCGCTTTCTTGTGCTACCCAACTTGATTCGCTCATTACCAAAGTCACCCAGAGAGCGGCCGTGCTGCTGCCGGGTCATGGACACTTGACCTGTTGGGTGAACAATGCTCTACTCAACCGGGACTGCATCGAGTGTGAGGTCTTCAGAAACGACCTGCGAATCTACCAACATTGGCTCTGACCATTCATCGGTAGCAGCAGGATCGTAATTCTCACCCGGGGCTACGGGCAGACCAGAATCGCTCGGGATCTCAGCGGCCTCACCAACTGTGGCATCAGCCGGTGTTGCTATTCGCACTCCCGGTGCCGGTTTTGCTTTACCCATGACTTTTCCACTTGGAATTTCAATGAAGGCCGGAGTGGTACTGGGAACCATGCCTAGATCACGAGCCTTTTGCTCCAAAACTATCGGGGCGGTCAGGGCTGCAACGCTTTCGGTCAATGTGGCCTCGGTCCGACTTAATTCAGCCTGCGTGGTTTTCAGTTCGCTCAAGGTAAAGGCCCCTTGGGCCAATGTTGTGTTGATGAGAAGCATTCCGAGCAACCCAATGCCTAATAGACTCGCAAGAACGATTACAAACACTCCTCGGCTTGCTTTACGTACTCGAAGTGGCGCAACCAATCGCAGATTTTGGCGCGTGCGACGGCGCACTCCACGCGTTGCATATTCGGTAACCGACTCACTCGACTCATGGGCAAGATTTTGTGGATCTTCAAGTTTCGGTGCGGCACTCATGCGGCCACACTCTCTTTCACATCGAGTAGGCGGATACGTTCGGCAGCTCGCAGCCGAACTGAGGTGGAGCGTGGGTTTTCTTGCGTCTCCGCCGCTGTCGCTTTTTCGGATCCTCGAGTGAGTAACTGCAATTCAGGTTTGGCTGATTCTGGAATCACGGGTAAATCTAGAGGAACATTTGCCACGCTTCTTTGCGCGAAAACCCGCTTCACGATTTTGTCTTCGAGCGATTGATAGGACATGGCCACGATCCTTCCCCCGAGCACCAAAGCATCAATGGCTCGAGGAATTGCGCGATCAAGTACGGAAAGTTCCGAATTCACTTCGATTCGGAGGGCTTGGAATGTTCGCTTGGCCGGATTGCCACCAGTCCGGCGGGCCGCGGCGGGAATCGCTTCACGGATGAGGTTTACGAGTCGAGCCGATGTGTCGAATGGTTCAGTGTCTCGTTCGCGGACAATACGCTCGACTATGCGAGTGGCAAATTTTTCGTCTCCGTAGTTGCGCAAAATTCTCACGAGATCTCCAGGGGCATAGGTATTTAACACCTGAGCCGCAGTCAGCCCCTCGGTTTGATCCATGCGCATGTCCAAGTGCGTGTCAAACGAGTAGGAAAACCCACGATCAGCTTGATCTAGCTGCATGCTCGAAACACCAAGATCAAGTAGAACCCCTTGCACTCCTTTAATTCCCCGCTCGTGAAGTATTTCTGGAATTTGGTCATACACCGCGTGGACTAGCACGACCCGGGATCCGAATGGTGCGAGTCTTTGACGTGATAATTCGATGGCACTTAGATCTCGGTCCAGCCCAATAACGGTAAGTTCGGGAAAGGCCTTTAGCGCAAGTTCACTATGACCCCCATGGCCCAAAGTCGCATCCACGAGAACTGCATGTGGCTGATTCAGAGCCGGTGCCAGCAATGCCAAAACCCGGTCGGCAAGGACCGGTAGGTGACGGGGCTGGGTTGGCATTTTCTTTAATTCCAGGACCCAACAAGGAGCGATAAAAAGTAGACGACGGTTCCGGTTGCGATACCTGCACCAGAGACGGCGGCACCCGTGCGAATACCACTTGGAATCAACTCCGCCTGATGGTGAAGGTACTGGTTAATGGTGCTCATCGCTGCTTCTTTCCCTCGTGGAACACGATTCGCGGTCGGGTTCGAACTTGTTTTCTTCCTTGAAATCTTGTGATTGGCTCAATCAGGTCTCCGCCCGCGGCCTATATTTTTTGTTATGCGCTCAAGAAACCATTTTTTGCGGAACTGGCCCTGGCATCGGGGAAGTGATGTCAGGTTCACAGAGCGGGTGGAGACCTCATTGGCCAAGCTGCACTACAAAATGCCTGGTATGACCTCCTCGCTCAAAGCAGAGAAACCTGCTTCCTGACCCGCCAGGTATTCCTCCCAGGCAGGGGCATTCCAAATCTCTAATGTGGTTCCGTTGCCCACGACCACTACATCGCGATCAAGTTGTGCATATGAACGAAGTTCTGCAGGAACCATGACTCTCCCCTGCCGATCAGGGATTTCGTCTACGGCTCCGGAAAAAAGTACCCGCAGGTAGGCCCGCACACTGGAATCTGAACGTGAGGCAACGCTCAGCCTTTCCGCATAGTCAGCAAATTCTTTTGCCGGCCACACCACGATTGAGTGCTCCTGCCCTCGGGTAAACACCAAACCAGCTGCTAATCCCTCGCGATATTTGGCGGGAAGGACAAGGCGTCCTTTGTCGTCGAGTCGAGGTGATTGGGTACCAAGAAACATGTGCCCCACACCTCTCTTTGACCTCACAAGCAACCTAGGTAACTCCCAGTGACGCCACAATACTCCATATTCCTCCACAGTCAACCCTTCAACCCCAAATTAGACAATATTTCTCCACCGGATTGCCGCTGCTAAGAAAGGTGTCCTAAGCGAAAAACAACCACCGCGCCCCTACAGTGACCTGATGCAGCTTCCCCGACCCGTCTACCTCGGAGTGTTGGCCATAGCTTTGGTGAGTGGATGCTCGCAGCCAGCGAGTCAGGAGTCGGCCGATTTAAGCACCAGTTCTTCAACCAGCACCGATGTTGGCTCCCCGAGCCCAACAGCGGCGCCCCTATCTACGCCTACGCCGCTGCCCAGCCCGGCGGTGGAATCAACCGTGGAACGCACGCTTAATCCACTCACCGGCCTGCCGTTCATCAAACTTCCGCTGCCGGCACAATTCGCCGGCATGCCGGCGGTTCTGGCCGTCAAGATTGACAACACCCGCAACGCCCAGCCTCAGGCCGGTGTAGGCCTGGCCGATCTGGTCTACGTAGAAGAAGTCGAATACGGAATGACCCGTCTGGCTGCAATCTTTAGTTCAACAATTCCAGTTCGAATCGGTCCGGTTCGATCAGCTCGCATCACAGACATTGATCTATTAGCGCAATACGGATCACCTGCTTTCGCTTTTTCTGGCGCGCAACGAAAACTTTGGCCGGCCTTAGACAAAGCCACCTTCATTGACGTTTCGGCAAACAAGGTCCCGCAGGACTATTCACGTGATTCGACTCGACGAGCCCCCTACAACTATTTTTTCGATGCAGTTTCGGCTTTGAGTCAAGTTGAGGGCGTCTCGCGAGCCAAAGAAATGGGCTTCACATTTGATATAGCCATTCCACTTGGCGGATCAATCGCCCAAGGGGTTGACCTCGCATGGCCTTCGAGCTCACTGCAGTTTCGCTACAACCCGGCACGCAATCAATATGCGGTGCAACTCAATGGCGAACGAGCAAAAGTTGAAAAATCCGATCCAGGTGGTTCACAAGTGTGGGCTGATACCGCCGTTGTTCAACTCGTTGAACAACGGCAGTCAGCCTATTTCGATAAAGGGGGCGGCAACACGCCCCAAGTTGAAACTATCGGTTCAGGTGCCGCCATAATTTTGCGCGATGGGCAACTTTTTAATGCCACGTGGGATCGGAGTGACGCTACGTCTGGAACAACATTCACTGACTCCCTTGGCAATCAAGTGCCCTTTCACCCAGGTCACACATGGATCGCTCTTTACAACAAGGACCGAGAAGTTGTAGTCAAAACCACCTAGGTGCTTAGCAAGAGTCGAGTTCCATCCGGTTCAAAATAAAAGATTGCCAACTGCCCAAACTCCCGAGCAATTCGCTGCCCCACTTGCGCAGGCATCCCCCAAGCAATAAACCCTGGCTCTCGGTGAACTCGGTCAGGTGAGAATCCGTCTGCTTCCCAAATATCGTTGCAATACTGCTGCAATCGCTTCAAAAGTAGGTCATTAGCTTGCTTATTCTCTGCCAGTGAAGGTCGATCCGATCCGGGATTCCATGCGGTGATTACCACGCCACTTGAGTCTCGCGCCCGGACGGTTGCCACGGCGTCCTGCCAAATTTTTGACCCTACTGGTCTCATTTCAACATGTGCGCTTTCATAAATTCCCATGAGGACATCACACGTTTGCTCGATCGGCAGAGCAATTGCGTACTGCAGTGGGCGCTGCCCAATATCCAACACACCTGTCCACACACTCCACTGCTGATCAGTGTGTTTATCGCGGATCACAAGCACCTGGTCTTGGGCTCGAGATTGACTCACTTCCCAGCGAGTAACGGACCCCGCCAGACCTACACCTGCGGCTTTTCCTGCCGCCTCCTTGGCGCATAAAATTGACATTGATCCAGTGGTTTCAGCGATCGCTTTCTCCGTTTCAGAAAAAACTCGAACGAGACGTGTGACATCTCGGTCCCTAAATTCCAAATCCACCCCAATGCTCTGCATCGCGGCCGCCCCTATTGCATAGTTACCCGTGCGAGAGATGGAAATATGCGGTTCTCCATCTATTAATGGGGCTCCAAGTTCCGAGTAAGTGAGTTCGCCCAAGGTGCCGCCAACGAGTTGCCAGGCTGCCCACTTAGCACAATCACGACCTATTTCCCGAAGAGCTATTCGGCTGTCCTCGGCGTCTGCACCTACTGAGATCGAGGCAAAAACAAGCTTCACACCTGACAGTGGCACCGTCACGGTAGTGAATTGCGCGGGCATAACCATGCTCAAAGTCTGTCCCATGTATTTTCAACGACCGGTATGGCCCTTCCATTTCAGGCGTGACATAGTTGAGCACCGATTTCTGGCTAAGTGGGGTCTCCCCTAAGCACTACGAAGGGACGTTATGACGGGCGTTTTGGGTGAAGAGCAGGAGTTCACCGACACTGCCTACTCCCTTCTCACCTCACAACGTGAACACCTCACCCAACGCATGAATAATCTGGCAAACGCCCCCTCCACCGGTACCGGTCAGGATGACCTTGAACGAGAGGCACATGCCGACAATTTGAGATCGCAACTGCGATCGGTTGAGGCTGCCAAAAATCGCCTATATTTCGGCCGCATTGACGGGGATTCAGGCGATACCCACCGAATCGGCAGAATTGGCCTACGCACCGAGTCTGGAGACATGGCCTTGATTGACTGGCGCGCCCCAAATGCCGCACCTTTCTATCAGGCAACGACCGCGAATCGAATGGATACAATTTTGCGGCGACGAATCTCAATTAAGGCCATAGGCGCACAACAAGTAGTGACACACGTTGACGATGAACTGTTAACAGAGCCCGGTGAAGGTAGTTACCAGGCGGCAAAGGACTCCGTCGCGGCTCCACGCGATGGACGCATGGCGGACATCCTGGCCACCATCGCAACGGATCAGGATGTAATTATTCGTAGCCCACTCAATCAAATCACGGTCGTCCAGGGTGGTCCGGGAACTGGTAAGACGGTCGTGGCACTGCACCGAGCCGCTTGGTTGCTCTATACCTACCGCGAACGGCTGGCAAAGGACGCCATCTTGATCGTTGGTCCCAGTACAGCTTTCCTGAAATACATTGACCAGGTCCTTCCCAGCCTAGGAGAAACTGACATCGTGCTGCTGACACCTGGGCAACTTTTCCCCGGGATCAGCGCAACGGCTGACGACACTTTTGAGGTCTCCGGGATTAAGGGTCACCAGCGAATGGCCCAAATTATTACCAACGCTGTCTCACATTGGTCGAATATTCCCGACTCGCAGATCGACATTACGACTGAAGGCGGTACAAAACTTCACATCACTCGGGGGCAGATACGCGAATGCGTGAGATCACTGTCAAAGAGGTCGACCTACCACGCGAATCGCGAAGTTTTTTTAAAAAGGGTCCTTGAATATCTCGCGAGGAATCTCGCCAACGATCATGACCACGAGCAGCTCGATATTGAATCTCGAAATGAACTCGTTGCGGACTTCATCGACGACCGGCATGTTCGACGCGTGCTCAACCTCATGTGGATGCCGACAACTCCGGAAAAAGTAATTTCAAAACTCTTTGGAGATCCACGCTTTCTCCAACTTGCATCACAAAATCTGCTTTCTCCCGATGAACAGGCACAGCTTTTTCGGGTAGCTGGAAGTGCGTGGACAATCGACGACGTCCCACTCTTGGACGAGTGTGCAGAACTTTTGGGTGAATGGATTCGCCCTGCGACAACCGTTCGCGAGTCTCGATCGGAATACCGCGAACTTGATGCAGGTCACATGCGTTATGGCAATCGAGATGCTGCCTTTGCGCACACATCGACGGTGGCTGAGCGCGCATACCTCGACAGAGAATGGGTGTACGGCCACATTGTTGTGGACGAAGCCCAAGAACTGAGCCAAATGGCTTGGCGGGCAATTGAACGTCGTGCAGTTCGAAAATCAATGACGATCGTTGGTGATCTTCAACAGTCTTCACATCCAGCTGGTGCACGAGATTGGAACGACGCTTTGGCTTGGGCCGGAGAAAAACTCTCGCTTTTCCACCTGAATGTTACCTACCGGATCACGGATCAAACTGTCCAAACTGCAATTCAGCAACTGGTCGAAGCCGGTGGAAATCCACCTGAATTGGTGTCCATTAGAAGCGGATCCCCCACAATCACCATCAAAGTTGCTCAACACGAATTTTTGGGTTTCCTTAGCAACGCTCTTCAAGACCAAACCGGTCGGGCTTGTGTCATTGTGCCTGACGATCTCTTGTCCACGTGGGAAGAAGCATTCGGGGTAAATTCGATTGACCTTGGATTTGGTCCTTCTGCAATTGACTCACGAATCGCAGTCTTGAGCGCAAAGGAGACAAAGGGTCTGGAATTTGACATTGTTTTTGTCGTAAATCCGGGTCAGATACGAGCTCAGGGCGTGCGTGGATCCGACGTCTTCGTTGCCTGTACACGTGCAACGCACCAGTTGTACTTGGTCGACGTACTGACCGTCTAATCCACACTAATTTGTTTTAGCCCACGAGCAATGCCGACTAATTCCCGGTAACTAAGACCACGGCTTTCAATGACTATTGACGTGTCTGCTGCGGTTCTCATGACAAGTAGCCCACCAAAACGCTTGACATCACGCTTTGAACACCGTGTATTTTCTTGTGAAGATATTTCGGGCTTTGGTTCGACTACCGCGCAGTTCGCGTAGATGGTTGCTCGAATCTTGCTTGCATCCTGGTTGATTTTCAATTTCGGTTTGGACACAATTCTTTGTTTTGGATCCGCAACTCTGCGCGCTGCCCACTTTGTATTCGCATACTTTTCCATCACGGTGAAGGCTTTTAACCGGTTTTTGTAGCTCCCCGTAATCAACATGGATGAATACTTGGCTGCGGTTCCTGATTTGGTTTTCTTCTCAAATGCCAGAACATCAATCCTCGAGTCTTGCTTTAACCCTGCTCGAAAAGTTGGTCGGTATAGCGCTCCCGGTGAGTCAAGGGAGGAAGCGGCTCGTTGCCAACTCGAAAACGAATCAAGGACCGCCTTGCTTCCAAACGAAGGCGCTGCGAACACACTTCCAATGGTCCAGGCCACAAGGAGAAGGGTTACTAGTTTCTTCGTGTGCATCCTTAAAATCCTGTCGTAGAAAAATTCCGTTCAGTAGAGTATAGGTACGTCAGCCGATCAAACTCCGACGGGCAATTCAGTGGCAAAACCCCAGCGGCCAAAATTTGTTTACGCTTATGGCAGTGAACCTGACCCCAGATTCACACTGGCCAATGAACGAACCTTTCTTGCATGGATTCGTACAGGCTTAGCCTTCATTGCAGGTGGAATTGCGCTCAATGCATTTACCCTTGACATGGCGATTGAAACGCGGAAAGCGATTTCAATTTTGGCACTGGGAATCGGTTCAATAATTTCTTTGTGGGCCTGGGTTTCCTGGGCTCGAGTAGAACGCGCCATGCGAGAGCGTCAACCACTTAAGCACTCCCCTGCATTAATTTTGCTTTCCGGAACAGTGAATGCCATCGCGGTGGTCGCAGCAATCGCGTTTATCTAATTCATGCCCCAAACACCAGCCATAGACGAAGGGATGCCGGCGGAGCGCACACTCTTGTCGTGGCGTCGCACCACTTTGACATTGTCTATTGCTTGCTTCGCTCTCGCCAGGCTTGCCTTTTCAGAGTCAGTCCTACTCGCCGAACTTCTCATTGCCCTAGCGTTAGTAGGAATCGTTGCGGTGGTTATCAATTCTGCCCGGCACTACAAAGGCGCACGAGGGGCTTCCGGCACTTCGACCTTTGCCGTCGCCACTACCGCTTTTTCCCTTGGTGTGATCGAGATCATTTTAATGATCCGGGAGTAATTTCCTATTCCTTGCTCTCCATACCAAAGGTCATATCTACTTTTGGCAACAACGGTGCCCAATCAAAGACAACTTCTGTACCCAAAACAATGTCTTGGATGGACCTGTTTTTCCGACTGAAGATGGACCACACTAAGCCCAAAGCAAATACGACGGAGAAAAGCGAACGAAGAGCAGCTAGGCCAAGACCCAAACTGCCACCCCGATTTGTTTGCACCCTGAGGCCCATCAAGATATTTCCCAGGGAACGACCACCCGTGGACCAACTCCATGTCCAATAGATCCACATTGTGAAATACCCAATTACCAGCAGGGGAAGTCCAGTCGCCTCTGGCAGGTCATAGAAGACACCTAAGATGTATCTCAAGGCCTCCCAACCTCCCCAAGCGCCCATCACGAGCACAGCGACTAACCCAATATCAAGCATCACTGCGATTGCTCTACTCGTAAAGCCCGCGCTTAACCCCTGGATAGAATGAGCGCGCTCAGGCAATGCACTGAAGTGCACCTGCGCACCAGGGACGAAAGTCTGTCGGAACTGACTAAAACTCGGCATTTCGCCCCGAAACTTCCCTCGATGAGGCCCGCATATTCTTGCGGAAAAACACTCGATCGACGATCCCGCTAATAAAATTATCGGTTTCCACTGCCTGGAAACGGACAGTATTCAAAATTCCGTCAGCGACACCGCCGGTGCTCTCACGAACCAAACTGGGTAAGTCGATTTCCTCAATTACGTAGTCTGCAATCTCTGTCATTGGCACCCGATCCAAAATTGGATTGATGTCGGCCTGCGAAACAATTTCATTAACGTTTACATGCTCGCGAACAATTCCATTTATGTCGACCCTTGACACAATCGCGTTGACGGCAACAGGAATCACTGTGTCAAGGACAGAGTTTGCAACTGCCTTGGTGGATTCGGTCGCAAGGTACACGGTGGTTTCTGTCGCGAAGCGCACCAAGCCGATCGCACTTATTGCGACCGTTGACGCGGAGTTGACCACAAAATTCAATGACCCCGCTTCAATCTTTTCACGCTCAGCGGAAAACTCAACGACGGTTTCGCCGACCCCAAAGGATTCACTCACCCATTAATCATCCCCTACCCGCTAACCTGCGTGCATGGGCATCCTTAAATCTTGGGCTATTGGCATCCTTGCTCTAATTACTGGGCTAGCTCTTTTCCTCACTGCGAACATAATTTCAAGCAATATCGAAACGTCAGAGGCTCAGAGTGACCTTGAGCCCTTCTACACGCCGCCGGACCCCTTGGAAGGAAAGCCTGGAGATCTACTACGCATTGAACCACTAGGCACCGAAGTAGAAGGAGCCCAATCGCTTCGAATTCTCTATCTCACAGAACTCGAGAATGGGGAAGTAGCTACCGCCAGCGGTATGGCGTTTATCCCGACTGCTCCAAACACGAGTGGTCCGCGTGAGATTGTTGCTTGGACACACGGAACTACTGGCGAGGGCAACTCTTGCGCCCCGTCTCGCAATCCGAACCCAACATCACAACTGACAGAGTTTCTCCCCAGCATGATTCAACTTGGTTGGGCGCTCGTCGCCACCGATTACACAGGATTGGGAACCCCCGGGGTCCAGGCTTATCTTCTTAAGGACCAAGAGGTACGCGACACCGTGAACAGCGTACGTGCACTGCAACAAATTCCCGGTGCAAATGTTGGCGCGCGCTACGGCGTATTCGGACACTCGCAGGGTGGGCACACAGCCCTGTGGACAGGCCATTTGAGTAAGGA
>DKME01000043.1:2931-5631 GCA_002469525.1 Actinobacteria bacterium UBA7422 | reverse complement strand
ACCGTGATGATCTCGTCTTCAACGACCAGTCCGCCATCAGCATCAAGGACGTCAATGATTTCGTCGACAACGCTTCCCGCTTCACCCGTTGCCACGATTATTTCGTCCGATACCGCGCCAACTACTTCGTCGTTCTCGTCGAGCACGATCTCAACTACGAGGTCATCTCCTATTTCAATGTCACTGGTATCCACAATCTCGTTTTCCATTGCTCCTGCTTTCACTTAGTTCAATCGGGTATGGGTCACACTTTAGTGAGGCGAATGTCCCTGACTCGATTGCGGGCTTCCATGGCACCGGTGTCATTTGCCGCCGAGTGAGCAGCCAATTCCGCTGCTACCCGATCTTGGTAGTGCTTAAGTTCGCGTTCAACATGATCCTGGTCCCAGCCGAGTTCGGCACCCATAATTTGAGCCACTTCAACCGCGGCTTCCAAGCCTTGGTCAGGGGTTTGGATTGATAGGTGGGTGCGCCTGGTGAGTATGTCGTCAATGTGAAGGGCACCTTCGTGGGTGACGGCATAGACCGCTTCAACTCTAAGGTAGCCGGCCCCACCTTGAATCGGTTGCGCAAGTTCGGGCCGAAATTTCAGAATTGCCGTGAGGTCACTTGACATTGATCCGTAACGGCCCAGCAGGTGATCAATCCCTTTGGCATTGAGCCCAAAAATCTTACCTTGTGCACGTAAGTCGGTTTGAACCGATTCCAAATCGACCGCACCGATTAACAAGATGTTTGCGGTGTCTGATTCCGGTACTTCCTCGATCAAGCCACGACTTTGCAGGTCTTTGATCGAAGCGTTTACCGCGTCCTCTGCCATGACCCGATAGGTCGTGTACTTACCACCGGCGATTGTGGTGAACCCGGGAACAGTTGTTTCAACAGCGTGCTCGCGACTGAGATCACTGGTTGCGCCTTCCTTGCCCTTGATCAGTGGCCGCAGGCCCGCATATACGCCGTCAATGTCGTCAACGGTCAGTTCAACATTGAGAACTCGATTGACATTGCGCAAGAGGTACTCAATATCCGTTGCACTCGCGGCCGGGTGGTCCAGACCTTGATCCCAAGGGGTGTCGGTGGTGCCAATGAGCCAATGCGCACCCCAAGTGCGGATAAACAGGACGCTGTCCTCGGCCCTAACAAACACTGATACTTCCGAGTCAATGCACTCCCGTGGGACCAGAATATGAACACCTTTGGATGCTTGAACGGAGAAGTCCGAGTTGCCACCCGCCATTTTCTGAATCTTGTCAGTCCACACACCGGTCGCATTGATGATTGTCTTGGCCTTGATGTGAAACTCACTTCCACTTTCTAGATCCTTGACGTCCGCACCCGTGACGACACCTGAATCATTGTGCGAGATACCAATGACTTTGAGTGCTGGAGCCGTGAGCGCGCCGTATGCCGCGGCGGTTCGTACCAGTTCAAGGGTGTGCCTGGAGTCGTCTACCTGGGCATCGAAAAATGAAATTCCTCCGACCAAACTTTTTTGGGCGAGACCGGGTGCGCGCGCGAGAACTTGTTTGCGACTCATGTGATTGTGACGTGGGACTGCACCTGCACCACCAATCGTGTCGTATAGGAAAAGCCCCGCTCCCATATATGCGCGCTCCCAAATTCGGTGTTCGATCGGGTAAATAAACTCAATCGGATTTACCAAATGAGGACACAGTTTCTCTAGCATGAGGCCACGTTCCTTCAATGCCTCACGAACTAAACCAAAATTGAACTGTTCGAGGTAGCGCAGACCACCGTGGAATAGTTTTCCTGACCGACTTGAAGTCCCTGCCGCCCAGTCGCGCATTTCCACGAGGGCAACACTTAAACCACGCGATGCAGCATCAAGTGCTGTTCCCGCCCCGGTAACGCCTCCCCCAATGACCAGAACATCAAATTCCTGCTCGGCCAACTTGGCGAGCACTAAGTCCCGTTGACTTGGGCCAAGGACCGAACTACTTAACTCCACCCCACCATCTTCGCAGGTGCTGCTTCTCTCTGCCCGGTGCCGGGTGATCAGCTGATCCACTTTCACTTGACTCCCCCTGTTTAAATTGTCGGGAAAGCCGGGCAGGCAGCGCAAAGACTTTGGATTCGACTTAGAGTGGGACGGTGAGTTTTTCCAAGCGTCTCTTTGCGCTCATCTCGGTGTTCGTGCTTTGTGGATTGTTCTTGGCCCCACCGCTCCAAGCGGCTGAACCCCCTGAATCTCTTACCATCGCAGGGGGTCCGGCCTCAGCAACGGATACAACCCCGGTTGACCTAGATGCCGACCTGTACTTGCCTAAAACGGTTCCCGCCCCCGCAGTTGTCCTTGCACACGGATTCGGTGGAGATAAATCTGGCGGTGCTGACCAGGCGGGGAGACTCGCCGCGGCGGGGTTTGTGGTCTTGACCTATTCCGCCCGTGGGTTCGGTGAGTCAACCGGCCTGATTTCCATGAACTCGCCCGACTTTGAGGTCGCTGACGCGTCCAAGTTGATTGACTTTTTGTCCGAGCGACCCGAAGTCACCCAAGACGCGGAAGGTGACCCTCGAGTTGGGTTCGCAGGTGGGTCTTATGGCGGCGCCCTTGCGCTACTTGTTGCCGGTTACGACAACCGTGTTGATGCCCTCGCCTCGGACATCACGTGGAACAACCTTGAGACCTCACTGTTCGGTCAGAGTATCGACGGTTCAACCCAACTGGGTGTGTACAAA
>DKME01000043.1:310-2840 GCA_002469525.1 Actinobacteria bacterium UBA7422 | reverse complement strand
GAATGGTGTACCGCCTACACCGAGTCCGCCACCACGGCCCAGGTCACCGAAACGACCCGAGCACTCATGCGGGAATCCTCACCGATCAGCATTACCAACCGGATCACCGCGCCAGCGCTCATTAGTGGTGGACAAGCCGACTCACTTTTCCCACTCGCTCAGACGAATGCGAACGCCCAACAAATCATGGCGGCTTCACCCGAGACACCCGTATCAGTCCTCTGGCACGGAATGGGCCATGACGGTGGCACTAACGAACGCGAGCGGCTTGAAACATCGGTAATTAATTGGTTCGAAAAGTATTTGCTATCGGACCCGGAAAATACTGCCGTTACCGAACCATTTGAGGTAACCCTGACTTCAGGTGAAATTTCAATTCAAAACAATCAGCCGCAGCCCAGTGTTCTCGCTGGAGCCAACTACCCCGGTCTTTTCGGCAGTGAACAACAATCAATTCCGGTGCTTGGGCCACCGCAACAAATTCTTTCACCTGCAGGAGCAAGCCCCGCCGCAATTAGTTCAATTCCTGGCTTCGGTGGATCACTCGCGGGCAACCTCGGCTCACTGGTCTCTACGTCCTTTCCAGGTCAGAGTGCATTTTTTCAATCCCAGCCGCTCACCACTGCCACGGAAATAATCGGTTCTAGCCAAGTTGACGTTGCGTTCTCCTCCGAGCAACCGGTCACCGACGCTGTCTTTTTTGTCAGCCTGCAAGTGGTCGGTGCCAACAATCGCGCCAACCTGCCACAAGGGCTCGTTGCCCCCGTTCGTTTTGATTCACTAGGAGCAACGCCGGAAGTCGTCACCGTTGATCTCCCGACAATCGCACTGAATGCAAATGCGGGTGACTCAATTCGCCTCGTTGTCAGCACCACTGATCTCGCGTACCGCATGCCACTCAATGAACGGCTCTACACCGTCGCCGTAACCCAGGGCGCAGTGAGCGTTCCAATCGTTACCGGTTTGACTCCCATCGGTGGAGAGGATGCAACATTCGCTTGGCTGTTACTCATAATCCCGGCGCTTGCGATCGCTGGTGCGATCCTCTTTGTATTGCGCCCGCGTGAACCAAAACTACTTCCGCAAACTGCTGAACTTGAATTAATTTCCGATGCACCTGTGGTGATCGAAGGTCTCTACAAAACGTACAAGGGTGGCTACCAAGCAGTAAGTGGAGTCAGCTTCGAAGTTCCGCGTGGTGTTGTTCTTGGGCTGCTTGGCCCCAATGGTGCCGGTAAAACAACCACAATGCGCATGATGATGGGCCTGATCAAACCAACCCAAGGCCAGATCACCCTCTTTGGTCACCCGGTGTTTTTTGGTTCCCCTGTTCTATCCCGGGTTGGCGCACTCGTCGAAGGTGCCGGCTTCTTGCCTCACTTAAGTGGTCGCGAAAATCTTGAGTTGTATTGGAAGGCTTCCGGCCGCGAGGGCGAACCATACTTCGAGGAAGTCCTTGAGATCGCGGATCTGGGCACCGCGATTGACCGCAAGGTCAAGGCTTACAGCCAAGGGATGCGTCAGCGTCTCGGTATCGCACAAGCAATGCTGGGCAAGCCCGATCTACTCATGCTCGACGAACCCACCAACGGACTTGATCCACCGCAGATCAAAGCGATGCGCGAGGTCATGAAGACTTACGCGCAAACGGGTCGCACGGTAATTGTCTCCAGTCACATGCTCAGCGAAGTCGAGCAAACCTGCTCGCACGTCGTTGTCATGCACCGCGGTCAACTCATTGCGACCGGCGAGGTCGCTGATCTTCTCGCAGGTCGCACTGGAGGCAGACTCGAAGACGTATTCCTTGACATGATCGGTGAAGACTTGACGGTGGGTCAATCGTGAAAACAAAAACAGCACTCCCATTCCGCATTGAGTTGATTCGTCAGCTCAAGCGCAAGCGGACCCTTGTCGCGTTCATTCTCTTAACAGCGCTGCCACTGATTGTCGTCGCCGCGGTCAAATTCGGCCCGTCCTCCAACGACAACGGGGGTGGCGGTTTCGGTGATGGGGATCTTGACCTAGTGGGCCTTGCCACTTCGGGTGGGTGGAACTTCGCGCTCACCATGATGTTTTTCGCCTCAGGCTTCCTACTGCTGATCCTGGTAGCAATGTTCACCGGTGACACCGTTGCCAGTGAGGCTTCGTGGTCGACACTGCGCTATCTCTTGATCGCACCAGTTCCCAGAAGACGCCTGCTCACCATCAAGCTCGGAGTCGCACTACTCCTGTCGTTTATATCAATCGTAATTCTTGTCGCATTCTCGTACTTGGTCGGTGTGATTGCCTTCGGTGCAGGGGAACTGTCCACACCAACCGCCGGTATTTTCAGTAACACTGAGGCTCTCTGGCGCATGTCGATTATTTCGGTGTATATCTTCATTACATTGCTCTTTGCCGCTGGCATCGCGTTTCTCCTCAGCGTGCTCACAGACGTACCCCTCGGAGCTGTTGGCGGTGCGGTTGTAATCGTGATCGTGAGCAATATCCTCGACGCATTAGACGCTCTAGGTGACCTGCGGCAATGGTT
>DKME01000043.1:0-252 GCA_002469525.1 Actinobacteria bacterium UBA7422 | reverse complement strand
ATGTCCCGCGGTGTCGCCTACTCGGTTGTGGCTTTCATCATCTTCGTGACGATCGCCTACCTGCGCTTTGACCGTAAGGACATCACTTCCTAGCATGACCAAGATTCAGACTGTAAATTGGGAATTAGGTGGAATCCGAATACCGTCCAAAGACCTGTACCCGTCAACAGTTGAGGAGAAGTCATGATCAAGATCGATATTGATATGGATAAGTGCCAGCATTATGGCCAGTGTGTTTTTGAAGCTGAAGAC
>DKME01000082.1:2907-10496 GCA_002469525.1 Actinobacteria bacterium UBA7422 | reverse complement strand
CAGAGTTCGACTATTCCGTTAACGCTTGGTGCATCAACCAAAATTGGTTAGAGGGGGCCGGATCCAATAGTTCGGCGCCGGCGTAACCTAATGGCGTGTTTGACATTGGGATTGGCGAGATGATCGCACTCGGTGTGCTCGGCCTACTTATTTTCGGCCCGGAGCGACTGCCACGTGCAGCTGCCGATGCTGCCAAGTGGCTCCGTCAAATTCGTCAAATGGGCATGACTGCCCGAAAAGACTTGACGGAGTCTTCTGGCTTAGACCTACAAGACACGATTAACACGGTGAAAAGTTTTGGTGAGTACCACCCACGCAACTTGGCGACTTCATTGTTCGCAGAAGACCCAGGCACGGACGAGACTAAGCCCGCCACTGATAAAGAAAAGCCAGCCTTCGACCCTGACGCAACCTAGTGTTTACCTGAGAAATCAACGTCCAGCAGGCGTTATATCCAGGCTCATGCCAGCCAGTCCACGTGGTTTGGCGCTTAGTTGAGCGGCAATAGCACTTATGGCAATGGAAGCGTCTGCATCGGGGAAGGCGCTTACGAGCGGTTCACCTTTATCGCCCCCTTCGCGCAAGCGAACGTCGAATGGAATGTTGCCCAAGACCGGGATGCTGGTTCCAAGCGTTTTACTTAAGCCATCAGCTACAGCCTGACCGCCACCGGCACCGAAAAGGTCAATTGGTTCACCACAGTGGGGGCAAGGGAATGAACTCATATTTTCGATCACACCAAAGACCTTTTGATTCGTTTGGGCTGCGAGCGTGCCTGAACGAATCGCAACGTCGGCTGCGCCCTGCTGAGGTGTTGTCACGACTATGAGTTCGGCCTGGGGCAGCAGCTGGGCGGTTGACAGCGCTATATCTCCCGTGCCGGGCGGGAGGTCAAGGAGTAGAAAATCTAAGTCGCCCCACCAGACGTCTGTAAGGAACTGCTCGAGTGCTCGGTGCAGCATTGGCCCGCGGAAAGCGACGGGTTGTTCAATGCCGCCGGGTTTGAATGACAGCATCGACATGACCCGCACGCCGCTGCCTTGCGGAGGCATGATCAAGCCCTCCACCATGGTGGGAGGGGTCATTGCGTTGAGAATTTTTGGAATGGAATGGCCGTACACGTCAGCGTCGAGCAATCCCACGCTGTAGCCCTGCGAGGCTAGGGAGACAGCGAGGTTTGCGGTGACGGAAGATTTACCCACACCACCTTTCCCGGAGGCGATTGCAAAAACTTTGGTCAGTGATCCGGGCTTATTAAACGGAATTTCCTTTTCGGTCTTACCGCGCAGGCTCTCCCGCATTTGGCCACGTTGTGCGTCGGACATGACGTCAAGTTCAACGCGGACGTCTTTCACGCCAGTCACGGACATGACGGCGTTGGTGACCCTCTCGGTGATTGTTGTTTTCATGGGACAGCCAGCGACGGTGAGGAAGATCCCCACTTCGACCAAGCCATTTTTGCGAATATCAACGCCCTTGACCATGCCCAAATCCGTGATGGGCCGGTGGATCTCAGGATCGTCCACTGTTGCAAGGGCGGCGTTCACCGCATCCAAGTCGATCCCGTTATTCGCGCTATCAGAGTTGTCGGACTTATTACGGTTGAAGGCCATGCTCAGATGGTAGCGGGGGAGTTTGATCGGTTGATTTCTCCGGTGCTTGTGAGTTTTCAATCCGGTCTAAGCGGGCATTAATCTCTTCGAGGAAGTCACGCAGTTCACCACGCAAATAGTCGCGGGTAGCCAATTCACCCATGGCGTCTCTGACGTCGGCGATCTCGCGAGCGAGGTAATCGCTATCAGCCAAGATCCGCTCATTGCGGCTTCGATCCTCTTGGAACTGAACCCGATCCCGGTCTGTTTGTCGATTTTGCGCGAGCAGAATCAACGGGGCGGCGTAGGAAGCCTGTAGGGAAAGTAAGAAGGTAAGAAAAATAAATGGATAAATATCGGGTTTGAGGTTTCCCGGTGCGAGAACGTTCCAACCGATCCATGTGACGACCACGACGGTCATCCAGGCAATGAAAGCCCACGAACCTATATAGCGGGCAACCCGTTCAGACATCGCTCCGAAAAACTCGGGGTCATACGTTGGGCGTCGCGTTCGCCCTCGCTCAAGGGGTTGGTCCAAGCGACGCTTGCGTTGTGGGTCCATGGGTGAATTAGCCATTGCGCACCGCCGGATCTTCTGACTCCCAACCCGCTGGTGCCTCACGCCAACCCTGGGGCAACATGTGGTCGACGAGGTCGTCGACTGTTACAGCTCCGACCAGCGAACCGGTTGAGTCGACAACGGGAAGTGCAACCAAGTTGTACGCGGCAAAACTTCTTGTCAACACGGATAAGGGAGTATCCGGGCGCATCGGTTCAAGGGATGTGTCCAGGATTGCTGAAACCAGTGTGGATGGCGGTTCACGAAGTAGCCGCTGGAAATGACACACGCCCAGATACTTTCCCGTTGGGGTTTCTGTTGGCTGCCGACACACGTAAACCTGGGAGGCAAGTGCGGGCGAGAGATCTGCATTGCGAATCTGGGCGAGTGCGTCTGCGACGGTTTCGTCAGGGGCCAGAATGATCGGCTCGCTTGTCATCATGCCGCCGGCAGAAAAATCGTCGTAACTCAGTAACCTGCGAATGTCGTCAGCCTCGTCGGGTTCCATACGTTCCAATAGATCCTCGGCGCGCTCGGGTGCAAGTTCGGAAATTAAATCAGCCGCGTCGTCTGGGTCCATTTCTTCCAAGATGTCAGCTGCTCGCTCAGCCTCCAATGCTTCAAGTATTTCGACTCGGTTTTGATCCGTCATCTCCTCAAGGACGTCGGCTAATCTTTCGTCGTCAAGTTCACGAGCGATTTCCGCTCGGCGTTTAGGCGTGAGTTCCCGCAGCATGGAAGCGACGTCTGCCGGTCGGAGGGAATCCATGGTTGCCAATAGTTGCTCGGCTGGTTGATCCGGTACAGGAAGTGACATATTGGTGACTTCATTCCAATCAACCACCATGCTCTCACCGCGACGACGAAAGCCACTTGTTGTCTTGCGCACGAAAAGTTGGTCGACCAGCCACTCGCGGCTGCGTGATTGCTCAACACCGACATCGAGAATTGTCACGAGTTCTTCCGAGACGTGAAGAGCGACGGTTCGGTCAAGAAGCTCTGCGGTTACCAATGTTTCATTTTTGCGCTGCTCAAATCGGCGCAAGTTCACCGTGCCTGTCACAATGATTTGGCTAGCATCGATTGTTGTTACCTTGGTCATGGGAACAAAAATCCGGCGTCGCGGAGGAACTTCAACGACAAGTCCGGTTAAGCGAGCCGGAAGATTGCCAGTCCGCATTACGACAATTGCGTCTCGAACCTTGCCCATTTGGTCCCCATTGGGGTCAAATACCCCTAGGCCGTTAAGCCGGGCCAAGAAGACGCGGGGATTCGAGTTCACCCGCGAAGGCTACCGCCTATTTGGCCAGAGGAAAAATACCTTAGAGGATTGAGGGCGCCGAGTTTACGCGTGAATCAGACATTACTGCAATCAAAGAGCCCGTTGGGGAGTTCCAGCGTCAATCCTTCCCCGCCGACAACCGCGTCCAGTTCTTTGTCGGTCAGGTCGGGCACATCGTCGTAATTTATGTCGTGAGGATCCGAGACCATCAGTTTCTCCTTAGAACTTTCAAGACTGCGACACCGCAGATGCCCGAGCGAAATGCTACACGACTTATTTTGTCCCACCTACCGTGTTTTCACGGTGGAGAAAGATGTGGACCAGTCAATTCATCGACTTGTTAGCAGGTCAAGTGGCGTGAGCGCTAGGTCAGCCCAATCCGAGCCACAGCCGAGATGAAAGTAGGGGCACAGGGAGTGGGCGACTAGACACACTTCTCACCCGATGGTGTTGGCTTCACCCGTGGGCACAACAACGAATGCGGGGTCAGGCCGCGGATCTGTCAATTTGGGTCTACCGCCGAAGGGCGACTTAGTAGCCCTGGCAGTTGCAGTTGTATTCATTGCCCTGAGTGCGCCCGTCATCGCCGCAACGGCTGCACCCGTGCTCGCAATTGCATTTTGGCGCTGTTTGATTGGGAGCGGGCTAACAGGGCTGTGGGTCGCGTTTAAGGAACGAGACTCACTGCGGCGGTTGACTCGCAGAGAGTGGCGACTCACTTTAATTTCAGGGTTTTTTTTGGGACTGCACTTTGCGACGTGGATTCCGTCACTGGTTTTCACTTCGGTTGCTGCCTCAACGGCGTTGGTGGCAACCCAGCCGATCTGGGCTGCATTTATTGCGCGGGCTCAGGGGGCGCGGATCAGTCGTGGTTCTTGGGTCGGTATCTGGATTGCGCTGTCGGGTGTCTTAGTGTTAACAGGAATTGATGTCCGCACGGATACTCGTCATTTAATTGGCGATGCTCTTGCTTTGGCTGGCGCTATTTCTGCGGCGGCGTACGTATCGGTTGGCGCGGAGGTGCGAAAGAGTGTGTCAACGGCAACTATGACTTTCCCGCTGTACGGCGTTGCCGCGCTGACAATTCTGCCGCTCATGTTTATTTTCCAACAAGACCTGATTGGCTTTGAACTCGAAGCATGGTTAATGATTCTTGGAATTACGTTGGGCGCGCAACTGTTGGGTCACACTCTCATGAACAAAGTGTTGGCAAATTCTTCTGCAACATTTGTGTCGTTGGCGATCTTGTTTGAAATGCCGGGAGCGGCACTCGTTGCCGCGATCTGGTTGGGGCAAGCGCCACCGGTAGCCATTTACCCCGCTGCGGCATTGATCATTACCGGAGTTGTCTTTGTAATTAAGTCCAACCCGAAAAAGGAAATACCAATGGAGACCTCACCCATCTGAGTTGCAGGAACTTAATGCGAAACGCGTGATTGAAGGACGCGAGACAGGGGAATCAGGATTACCGCGGCCACGACCGCAATTGAGATCCCCCAGGTCACACCAACTCGCTCAGAAATGAGCCCAACAAGGAACGGGGCGAATACGAAACCAGCGCGTGAAATCCAACTCACCACCGTGATTGCCGTTTCGGGGTTTGTTCCTTTCACAAATGTTGCGGCGTGCATTGCTGCTGGGAACAAGGTTGCAACTCCAAGCCCCACAACAATGCAGGCTCCGATGTATGCGTAGAAGTTTCCTGCGAACAATGCTGCGGTGAGGGCAACAGCGGTGATTGCCATGCTGACTTGGGCGACCAATCGCTCACCAAATCGGTTGACGAAAAGGTCACCTACGAAACGACCAATGGTGAGGGAAATAGTGAAGGCGACCACACCGAATCCGACTTGGGCACCGTCAACCCCTAGGTCGGTCAGGTATACCGAAGACCAGCGCTGGGGGACTTCTTCAACTATTACCGCTAGGACGGTGAGCACACCGAGTGCCGCTAGGAGCGAGCCTATGCGAAACCGGGTTAAGCCTGCGACTGGAGCGATCGATCCGGGATCAATGAAAGGGATGTGATCCGAGTGAATCTCATGAGCCAATTCAGCCGGACCCACTTCCTTGTTGAGATTCTTCGGAAGCAACCAGCGGAATGTTGCAAGGGCTCCGACTAAACCAATAACTGAGACGAAGAACAACGACCAGGTGAGAGAAAAGTCAAGGGCGAGTGTCACCGCGCCAATGAGTGCTCCGGCAACCGTGCCCAGTGCCCAGAAGGCATGCATGTTGTTAATAATCGAGCGCTTGTACAAACGTTGAACAGCAAGTCCGTGCGCGTTTTGTGCAGCGTCAAGTACCGAGTCGACCGCTCCGATCCCAAAAATCACTATCCCGAGAATAAAAACGCTGGGGGCTAGCCCAACAAGTGGCAGCAAGGGGAGCATCAGGATCAGGGCAATCATGGAAAATTGCCCGCTCCCGAACTTACGCATCCCCATTGCGGCAAATGGTCCGAAAAGCAGTCCGCCCGCGGCACCGGCGCTCAGCACCACACCCAGTGCCAGATCTGACATTTCGAGTTGTCCCTGAAGGTCGGCTAGCCGGGGTGTGAGCGCACTCAATGCGATCCCGTTGAAAAAAAACAAGAAAATTGTCACCACACGAGCCCGCTTGAGGGCTGCTGGGAATAGATGACTCGATGGGGCGCTGGGCACGGACAAAGCATAAGTGTGATGTATTCGGCATTACTTTCTCCGGGCACGTTAAAAACTTGCTCGCTAGCATGCTCCTATGCCTATGAACATTCCTTCGACCGAGCGTGTGATGCGCCCCCGCCGTTCTAACCTCGCCGTCCCCGGAAGCAGCGAGAAAATGCTGGATAAAGCACGAACCCTTCCGGTTGATCAAGTGTTCATGGACATCGAAGACGCCGTGGCACCGCTTGCTAAACCACAAGCCCGCAAGAACATCGTTACTGCACTCAACGAAGGTGGCTACGACGGGAAAATTCGTTCGGTTCGAGTGAATGACTGGACCACCCAGTGGACCTACGCAGACGTAATCGAAGTCGTTGAAGGGGCGGGTGCGAACCTCGATGCAATCATGTTGCCCAAAGTCCAAACCGCGGACCAAGTAATCGCACTTGACCTGCTACTCACTCAACTTGAAAAATCTAATGGTCTTGAGGTGGGACGGATCGGGATCGAAGCTCAAATTGAAAACGCACTCGGGCTCATTAACGTTGATGCAATCGCACAAGCCAGTCCTCGGGTTGAAACCATTATTTTCGGTCCGGCAGACTTCATGGCGAGTATCAACATGAAATCACTCGTCGTGGGCGAACAACCTCCAGGTTATGACACCGGGGATGCTTATCACTACATCTTGATGCGAATCCTGATGGCGGCCCGTGCCTACAACAAGCAGGCAATTGACGGCCCCTACTTGCAGATCAAGGACGTTGAGGGATTCCGTCGCGTCGCAGCCCGCTCCGCGGCACTGGGATTCGACGGTAAATGGGCTCTGCACCCGGGCCAAGTTGACGCTGCCAATGAAATTTACTCACCGGATCAGTCAGACTACGACCACGCTGAAATGATCCTTGATGCATATGAATACTTCACCTCGGCCAGTGGTGGGGCAAAAGGTGCAGCGATGCTGGGCGACGAAATGATCGACGAAGCATCACGCAAAATGGCTTTGGTAATGGCAGCCAAAGGTAGGGCGGCCGGCCTTACTCGAACACAACAATTTACCGTACCCGAATAACTGAACCCCAGTAAAGGACAATCATGACACGCTTGGCATACACCGACGGACTAAATGACATTCAAAAAGAGATTTTGAGTGCGGTTCACGACTTCGTGAATAACGAGATTATCCCGGTTGCCAACAAGCTTGAGCACGCCGACGAGTACCCGCAGGCCATAGTTGATGGTCTTAAGGAACTCGGCGTCTTTGGACTGATGATCCCCGAAGAGTACGGCGGCCTCGGCGAGTCACTGCTGACCTATTCCCTCGTGGTCGAAGAGATCGCACGAGGCTGGATGCCGGTCAGCGGCGTAATCAACACTCACTTCATCGTGGCCTACATGCTGATGCACCATGGAACAACCGAGCAAAAGGAAAAATACCTACCACGCATGGCGACCGGCGAAGTGCGGGGAGCATTCAGCATGAGTGAACCCAACTGCGGGTCTGACGTTTC
>DKME01000082.1:0-2778 GCA_002469525.1 Actinobacteria bacterium UBA7422 | reverse complement strand
CTCATCGAGAAAACCCCCGGCTTTGGTGAAGTGCGTCCAGGAGCCACGATCCCTGGAAAGATTGAAAAAATGGGTTATAAGGGTGTCGACACCACTGAATTGATCATGGATAATCTGCAGCTCTCCAACGACGACCTTCTTGGCGGGGAGCCGGGTAAGGGCTTCTACCAGATGATGGACGGCGTTGAAGTTGGTCGCGTTAACGTTGCTGCTCGTGCCTGCGGTCTGGCCATCCGCGCATTTGAATTGGGAATCGAATACGCGCAAATGCGCGAAACATTTGGCAAGCCAATTAGTGAGCACCAGGCAGTGTCCTTCCGTCTGGCGGACATGGGCACAAAAGTGGAGGCCGCTCATCAAATGATGGTCATGGCTGCAAAGCTCAAGGACAGCGGTGCTCGTAACGACCTCGAGTCCGGGATGGCTAAGTACCTAGCGAGTGAGTACTGCAAGGAAGTAGTCGAAGACTCCTTCCGCATCCATGGTGGTTACGGGTATTCAAAGGAATACGAAATTGAACGTCTCTACCGCGAGGCGCCAATGCTTCTGATTGGCGAGGGCACGGCTGACATCCAAAGGATGATTATCGGTCGCCGTTTGCTCGAGGACTATAAGATCAAGAAATAGCGCTAATCGTCGCCCCAATACGAATTTCTGCGGTTAGACGAAGTCTGCCAAGGTTCGATTGTCAAAAAGCTCGAGGTCCTTTGCGAGCGTTGCTTTCCAATCCGCCAGCGCTTTCGCAGCAGCAGGTTTATCGCCAAACGCTACGTGTGAGCGCATAACTTTTCTAATTGCCACCTCCGAGTACGGATTGAATTTCAATAACTGGTGTGCCATGAGCAAACTAGATCGAGTATCACCTTGCGTTGCCCACAGGTCACTGAGCAAATCAAGGGAACGTTCCATGACCTGGGCCAAATTCAATCTTTCCCTGGCAATCCACTCCCGCTCAATTCCGGGGAGGAATGGTCGTCGTACTATGGCATAGGCAACGGTCGCTTGGCGCAAAGCGCTGTCAATGTCGCCCCGCCGATGGGAACCTTCGGCGTCATCAATGCTACGAACAGCCGTGCGTATGTCAATATGAACATGTGACGGCCACTTGAGTTGCAAGTAGCCGCCGGTCGAAATGAGAAGGTCTTTCGAAGGAAGCGCAATATTTGCCAATCCACGCCTGAGTCTGCTGCACGTCGCGTTGAGCACAGATTCTGCGGTCGCAGGCAGATTTTCCTCCCAAAGATTATCAATGAGTACGTCTCGCGGAATCGCATCAAGAGAAAGCGAGAGATTAGTCAGGATCATGCGGCCAATAACGCCACTCATGTCACCGTAAGACATGTATTGCTCACCATGTCGGATCGAGAACGTACCGGCCAGATTTACTCGGACTTCCACTCGAGAAACCTAGCATCACGGCCAGTCGAGGTAATGAGGAATCTCGATGCAAGGCTATTGCAAGGTAGAAACTCTAGAGTGTGAAGCGTGAAGTTTTTTAGTGCATTTCACGGTGAATAAACAAATAGCCAATGGCAAAGGAGTAATTGCAATGAGTCAGGAAATTTTTTCAGTTGAGTGTCCTTGTGGGTCTGTGTTGACGCATGAGGAGTTTGCTGCGCTAGTTGTTGAAGTTCAAGCGCATGCAAAGGGAAATCACAACATGGATTTAACGGTCGAAGATATACAAAATATGGCCAGCAACTAGGGAGGGAGTTTTTGCATGTCTCGAAAATATTTGGTACTTGGTAACTACACCGCTGATGGACTAGCAGGTGCGATGAAGGTGGGTTTTGAATCGCGATTCGACGCAATTGTGAAAGCGGTTACCGACCTGGGCGGTACCCTCATCGAATATAGTTTTTGTCAAGGAACTTATGACTTTGTAATTCTGACAGAGTGGGAAGACGAGTCGAAAGCGATGCTCCTGCCCATGGTCGCCATGGCGTCAGGAACCGTGCAAAGCCACTCAATCCGACTTATGTCTGCCCAAGAGATGGACCAAACACGCAGTCACCTGCCGGAGCTGCACTGGAGTGCTCCAGAAAAATAGAAATCAAACGCGAATGCAAAGGAAAAGTGATGTCAAATATTTCGGTTAAGAATTTTGATCAAGATGGTGTGATGAGCGAAAAGCCTAATGCGAAACTTTCAGTGGTCGAGTTGCTCACTGGTAAGGCAACGCGCTTAACGTTGGAACCAGGTTGGCGGTGGTCGACAGACATCGCACCGCTAGTCGGAACAGCGACCTGCGAAGTACACCATCTGGGTTTCATAGCTTCGGGAACCGTGACCGTTGCCCACTCAGGGCAAGAAGTGTCCTATTCCGCCGGGGAAGTGTATGAAATTAACGCCGGTCATGATGCGTGGGTTGTTGGTGACACACCCGTTGTCGCCTATGAATTCTCTGGATCTTGGGCCTAAGTACCGCCCTGTCACACATCGATCATAGAAAAAGGAAAAACATTGAAACTATACGGAACTGTTATGACCGCGCGATTAAAGGTGCCATTCGAAGCTTTTGAGGAGGCGATGAATGCGCGAAAGAATCCAGTTGGCTTTGTGAGTGGAAGTGTGATGCGCGTTGATGACGGGGTCACGGTTGTGGGAACCTTTATTTTTGAAAGCAAAGAGGCCTACGCTGCCCTGGCAGAATTACCCGATCAAGGGGAGTGGTTCGCGAGTGTTATTGCTCCCATGCTTGATGGGGATGCGATCTGGCTAGATGGGCACATTGGTCTCAACCAGTAGGTATGCAAATTCCCATTGGTGTGGCCTTGC
>DKME01000160.1:2387-6930 GCA_002469525.1 Actinobacteria bacterium UBA7422 | reverse complement strand
CCAGCCATCGAAGCGCGATAAAGTGCATCGATGGTTGCCTCGTCAACGAGCGAATTGCACTTAAATCGAATCCCGGACGGGCGACCTTCAAGGTGATGTGCGATCTCACGATCAATCCGGGCGATCAACCCGGTTCGCACTGAGTGTGGTGCAACCAGTAAGCGGTTGTAGTCGGTGTTCATCGAGTACCCGGAAAGAACATTGAACAAATTCGACACGTCTTCACCCACTTCAGGGTTACTGGTGAGCAAGCCAAAATCTTCGTAGAGTCGGGCTGTTTTGGGGTGGTAGTTCCCGGTACCGATATGGCAGTAGCGCCGAAGTTGGTCACCGTCATTACGGACCACCATTGACAATTTACTATGAGTCTTTAAACCAACGAGCCCGTAAACAACATGCACACCGGCCTGCTCCAGCTTTCTCGCCCAGTCAATATTGTTTTGTTCATCAAAGCGTGCCTTGATCTCAACAATCGCAAGAACTTGTTTCCCTTCCTCCGCCGCAAGAATCAAGGCGTCCACGATCGGTGAGTCACCTGAAGTCCGATACAAGGTTTGTTTAATTGCCAGGACATTCGGGTCAACTGCTGCCTGCTCGAGGAAAAGTTGAACACTCGTTGAGAACGAGTCGTAGGGGTGGTGCAACAGCACGTCTTTCTCGCGCACAATACTCAAAATGTCAGGTGCGCTTGAACTCTCAACGTCAGAAAGTGCCCGTGAAGTCTTGGGTACGAATTTGCGCTGCTTCAATTCATCACGGTCAAGCCCAACGATCGTCCACAATCCCGTGAGATCTAATGGACCAGGCAACCGAAACACTTCAAGATCGGTGACGTCCAGTTCGCTGACCAACAACTCAAGGACGTAAGGGTCAATATTTTCCTCGACTTCAAGCCGGACGGGAGGGCCAAAGCGACGTCGAACCAATTCACGTTCAAGTGCTTTGAGAAGATTTTCGGCGTCGTCCTCTTCAACCTCAACGTCTTCATTTCGGGTTACCCGGAAAGCATGGTGCTCACGAATTTCCATTCCGGGGAACAGATCGCTCAGGTGCGCGGCAATAATGTCTTCGAGTGGCACATAACGCGACGCGCCGACCTTAATAAACCGAGGCAGAAGGGGTGGCACCTTTACGCGAGCAAACAGCCGGTTCCCGGTGGACGGGTTTTGAACAACGACCGCAAGGTTGAGTGAAAGTCCGCTGATGTAAGGAAACGGGTGTGAAGGGTCAACCGCCAGTGGAGTCAAAATCGGAAAAACTTTGGAATCAAAAAACAGATCCATTTCAGTTTTCTCAACGGGAGTGAGTTGATCCCAACGCAAAACATGGATGTCTGCTTCGTTGAGTTCTGGCTCAATCGTGTTTAAGAAATAGTCCGCCTGTTGCCGCTGCAAAGCGAATGCACGTTCCCAAATATTCTCCAACACCTCTTTTGGGGTCAGCCCACTTGCTGCCCGAACTGCGATCCCGGTAGCGATTCGGCGCTTGAGTCCGGCCACCCGAACCATGAAAAACTCGTCAAGGTTGCTAGCGAAAATCGCGAGGAACTTGGTACGGTCCAGTAGCGGTAGGCCGGGGTCGTCGGCCAACTCGAGCACCCGCTTGTTAAACGCCAGCCAGGAAAGCTCCCGGTCAAGGAATCGGTCGGTTGGAAGGTCGCTCGCGAAGTCTTCTTTGAGAATTATTGCCGCGAATTCACCCGTAGGGGGACCGTCAGCCGAAAAATCCGAGATGCTCATGTCGCTATAGTCCCACGGCCTCGTCGTGGAAGGTAAGCCCAATCTGGATACTGCGCAGACTTCCTGTCTGACCCACGCTTAAACGGGACGTCGATACATCACGTCGGTGTCCCAATGCACAAACCCGAGACTTTCATAGAGGGAGATGGCCCGCTCATTGGAGGAATCGACATAAAGCATGGCCGATCCGAGCCCCAGCCCGCGCAAATGGGTCAAACCGATGGTTGTCAGTGCGCGACCCAGCCCGCGAACGTGAGCCTCGGGATCAACAGCAAGTACATACACCTCACCGATTGCCGCGTGACCGTGATCATGCCCGGAACCATGAACCTTGGTCCAGTGAAACCCAATAATTGAGTCTGCGCTCGAATCCAGGGCAACAAAAAAGCCGACTGCGGTAAACCAAGGTTCAGTGAGTCGAACGGCAATGTCATTTTCGGTCCAACCACCCTGATCCGGTAGTTCGGCAAATGCGCGGGCATTAACCGCCAGAATTCCTGGAATGTCGGTTGCAGGGTCAAAGGATCTGATTCGCACTCCTTCAGGGACGTGCGCGAGTGGGAGTGGTGCAAAAAGCGAGCGACGCATTTGCCACAGTGAACGACTCAGTCGAAAATCAAGTGAGTCGGCCAATGACTGGGCGCCGGCGGTCAGACCATGTGCCCAAAGGCGCAATCGGCCATCGGGGGAAAGCTGCGTGGCTTTGTTAACCAGTGCATGCCCGACACCGAGATTGCGGTGCTCGGGTGAGACCGCCAGTTCCGCGCTTGTGCCTTCGACCAGATCGGTGATATCCACATGGGCATACCCAGCAAGCGTTGCACCGATAAAGCCAACAACGTGCTTGCCCCCGTCATTTTTTCTCAGGTGCAGCCATGCGTGTTCACTGAGTGGACGAACCCCGTCAAATTCGGTTACCTGATTGAGCAGGGTGCTGATTTTTGAAATATAGGTCGAGTCGAGTTGCTCATACACAACCGTTGAGATTGGATAATTGAGCTCACTCACGGCGAACTACGACTGCAATACTGTGACGCGTTCTTTGTCCTGTTCGACAGAATCGAGAACGAATCTGTAGCCGACATTTCGAACGGTACCGATTAGCGCTTCATTTTCCGAACCAAGTTTCGCGCGCAAGCGGCGGACGTGAACGTCAACCGTTCGCGTACCACCGAAGTAGTCGTAACCCCAAACCTCTTGCAGTAAAACGGCCCTCGTGAAAACCCGACCTGGGTGTTGTGCAAGGTGTTTCAATAATTCGAATTCTTTGAACGTCAGATCAAGTGGCCGCCCATGGAGCCGGACCGTGTAACTGACTTCGTCGATATGCAAGGCGCCTAGAGTAATTTCTTCGGGGCTGCGATTCGCGTCTATGCCAAGGCTGAGGTTGTAGCGGGAAACAGAAACGCGCAGGCGTGCTTCAAGCTCAGCTGGTGACGTGGTGTTCAACATGAAGTCGTCGATTCCCCAGTCCCCTTGGACGGCAGCGAGATTTCCTTCAGTTGTCACCAGGAGAACTGGTGCGCCAGCGCCCGTGTCACACAGCAAACGAGTAAAACTGCGAACTGCCGGTAAATCCATACGTCCGTCAACAAGGAGAACATCGGAACCGTCAACGGCGAGCAACGAGGAAGGTTCGGCGCCAAGAACTCGAATGGTGTGGTTTAGAAGCCCCAACGCGGGAAGTACTTCGGTGGAAGAGTGCATGGCTCTTGTCAAGAGTGCTATCCGCATGTGACCTCCTCAATCGGGCTTAAGCCTACCTATCAGCCAGACAGCGCGTTACAAAGGCCAAATTCTATTTCGAGATTCAGGTAAATATAGGTGCCGGATTAATCGTGAACGGCAACCGGCAAACTAGGGCTGTGCATTCAGACTTCACGCTGTTTACCCGCGACCAGGTCCGCATCGCTGGAACCCACTGGACCTTTGCCCACGCTAAGTCTGATTCAGATCCATTAGCGCTCGGAATCGTGGTTGCGCATGGATTCACCGGTAACCGCCAGCAAGATCACGTCAAGAAGGTTGTGACCGCGCTGAGGGAGTTTGGTGGAGTTCTCGCGCTGGACCTTCGCGGTCACGGTGAGTCCACGGGCGAGGGAACCATGGGCATGGACGAGATTCTGGACGTTGACGCAGCGGTTACGCACGCGCGCGACTTTGGTTACCGCAGTGTCGCAACGGTCGGTTTTTCCATGGGCGGATCGGTGGTTTTGCGTCAGGCGGCATTGGCTGCGGGATCGCACGCACCCGATTTGGTCGTGAGCGTCAGCGCGCCCGCGTTCTGGAATTACCGCGGCACCCGAATTATGCGGGTGGTGCACCGCCTCATTGAAACCCAGTCTGGTCGCCTGGCACTGCGAGGAAAGGGAGTCCACGTAACCAATACTCCTTGGCCCGACCCGCCTCCCATTTCACCAGAAATGGCTGTGGAACGGTTGTCGAATACTCCGCTGTTGATCGTGCACGGCGATGTTGACAAATATTTCCCAGTAGACCACGCCCACGCTTTGGAAAATGCGATAGAGCGCTCCCAAAATAAGAATGCTCAAGTGATTGTGGTTGAAGGATTTGGTCACGCGGAGACTGCAATTTCGAGCGAGACTTTGACCCAGATCGGGCAGTGGCTTCGTGAGAATGGCGTCAGAGCTAATGTCCGATCTGAGCAAACGGGCGCTAAAGGGTAGAGTGCCAACATGTTGGAATTCGTCTACACATCACTCCTCGTAATCGCTATCGGCGCTGCAGGACTTTTCTCGTTTTATGTCGTGGCCAAACTCTTCAAAGGCCAAGGCTGATTCGTG
>DKME01000160.1:1003-2345 GCA_002469525.1 Actinobacteria bacterium UBA7422 | reverse complement strand
GAAGTTGTTTTCTCCTGTGACGGACGACCTTTTATTAACTATGTTTCACGTAGCTGGCTCCTCGACGAAGAGGGCGAGCGGATTAAGCCACTCGCAATCGAGTCCGGATACTGGCGTCCACAACCTGACAACAACGTAGAACTCCTGCTTGCGCACCCCAATGGTGTCGCAGAAATCTATGTTGGCACAACAGAAGTGCTCGGTTTGGACGACGCAAAAATTACAAGTGCCCGCGCAGTCTTGAAGACCGATGTTGTCACCCGCACGGAAAGTGCAAAGCCTTATACGCAGGGTGAGCGGCTCTACGGGCTTTTTGACTCCCAACTGGTGTGGACGTTCGACATGGCTGCAATGGGTCAACCAATGCAAAACCACTTGTCGGCGAAGCTGCGCCCTGCAGTTGAAGATCTGTAATTGCCGTGGCGTCCAGACCGTGGGAAGACCGACTACGCGAGCAAGGCTTTCGCATTACCCCGCAACGGCAACTCGTGCTTGAGTCGGTAAATCGTTTGGGACACGGAACCCCAGAGGAGATCCTTGTTTCCGTCCAAGAAACTGCCTCGGGAGTTAACCTTTCAACGATTTACCGAACGCTAGAAGTGCTGGAAAGCGTCAGCCTGATCACACACACGCACATTGGTCATGGCGCTCCTGTCTACCACTCGCAGGACGAATCCCCGCACATTCACCTTGTCTGTGATCGCTGTGCGGAAGTTACTAGCGTTCCAGCTGCAGCAGCCGCGGAGTTTTCCCTCGACCTCCAGGAAACATATGGTTTCGATGCCCACATGACACATATGGCCGTCACCGGTGTCTGCACTAAATGCTCTGAGGATTCTCGAACGGAAACACAATGAGTGACAAGAGTGTCACCCCAATCCCCGCACCAGATTCTGATCTGGATTTCGGAGTCGCTTGGCATTACGGCGATCCACACCGCGAACAGCGATTACTTCTTGCAGGTGAAGCAAGTGTTGACATGTCCCACTGGGGTGTTGTTACCGTCACAGGTGTTGACCGACTCAGTTGGTTGCACAGCCTGACAACTGCATTTCTTGACAATTTGGAACCAACTATTTCACGTATTGCACTGATACTGAGTCCACACGGTCATGTTGAACAAGAGCTTCATGTTGTTGACGACGGTGACACCACGTGGTTGATCACCCCACCCAATACCGCGCCAGCGCTGACCGACTATTTGAATTCAATGCGGTTCATGTTGCGCGTTGAAGTGACTAACGTGAGTGACGAATTCGCGGTGGTGTGGGAACCAATCCGGGAAATTGACGTGGGTGCAGTTACCTGGCTAACCCCTGATGAATTCGCGGGAACTACAAAC
>DKME01000160.1:0-927 GCA_002469525.1 Actinobacteria bacterium UBA7422 | reverse complement strand
GTCCCGCGTGCAATGTTGGGTGAGCGGCTGGATCAATTCCCCAATCGCGCTGGTACCTGGGCCTACAATGCGATTCGAACCGCGGCCGCCGTTCCGCAATTAGCCCACGAAACCGACCACAAGTCTTTGCCACATGAACTAGGTTGGATTGGTTCAGGTGTTCACCTGCAAAAGGGCTGTTACCGCGGTCAAGAAACTATCGCGCGCGTGTACAACCTTGGTAAGCCACCACGACGATTAGTGCTCCTTCACCTTGACGGTAGTGACAGTGACCTTCCTGCTCATGGCGACGAAGTCACAACAGCGCAGGGGAAAGTAATCGGTTTTATAGGAACGGCCGCTCGACACTTTGAACTTGGCCCAATCGCCACCGCGGTCATTAAGCGTTCAACACCCACCGACGAAACATTGCACGTACTCCACGAAGGCAATGTAATCACGGCAAATCAAGAAGTCGTGGTCTTGTAGGTGTGAGCCTTTGGGCGTGGGAAGCTTCACCTAATCCATGTCGACGATCAAAGTCATGGGCCCGGCGTTGACAAGTGACACGTTCATGTCAGCACCGAACTTCCCTTGGGAGACCTCCGTTCCCAAATCGCGCAGTTTTTGTACAAACGTTTCAACAAGTGGTTCGGCCACGTCTCCAGGAGCCGCAGCATCCCAGGTTGGTCGGCGCCCTTTGGCAGTTGACGCATAAAGAGTAAATTGACTAATCACCAGGATTGGTAACCCGAGTTCACCGGCACTGAGTTCACGTGCGGATCCAGGTGCGACACAGACCTGATCAAATTGTGACAGAAACTGCTGGTCAAAAATGCGCAGGCCGTGAATCTTTTCGGCCAACCTATCGGCATGTTTATTGGTGTCCGTGTGAGTTATTCCGATCAGCAGAACCAAGCCGGGTCCAGTGAATGAGCCAACTACTTC
>DKME01000091.1 GCA_002469525.1 Actinobacteria bacterium UBA7422 | reverse complement strand
ACAGTGGACGAAGAACGTTTTGGTGTTCGCGGCACCACTTGCTGCCGGGCAACTATTTGAAGTCAATATTTTCTGGCCGAGTGTTGGCGCATTTTTTGTTTTCTGCCTGATTTCCAGTGCGACCTATCTAATCAATGACGTAAAGGATCGTGAGAGCGACCGAGAGCATCCAACTAAATATCGTCGGCCGATTGCCGCTGGTGAAATTTCAGTTCCCGTTGCCCTTGTTTTCGCTGCGTTCCTCAGCGTGGTTTCACTAGTTGTTGCCTACCTGATCGCCCCTGCCCTTGCCGGTGTTGTTCTCGCATACGCCGTATTTACGCTCAGCTACTCGCTCCTACTTAAACACGAACCGGTTATTGAACTCGCATTACTCTCGATGGGATTCCTGCTTCGCGCAGTCGCCGGTGGTGCCGCCTCGGGCATTCCTATTTCGCAGTGGTTCCTGATCGTGGCCGGGTTTGGTTCACTATTCATGGCCGCCGGCAAGCGTTACAGCGAACTCAAACGTGAAGAGATCACTGGGTCCAAGTCTGAGAACCGGCGCAAGTCACTAGAGGGTTATTCACTTGGATACCTGCGATTTGTCTGGGGCACCGCAGCAGCGGTCGCGATCATGGGATACGCGTTGTGGGCTTTTGACGTCGCGGCAACTCCGTCTTCCCTCCCTTGGGCTGAGTGGAGTGTGCTGCCATTTGTCCTTGCAATCCTGCGGTACGGAATTGTGATCGACCGAGGGGACGCCGAAGCACCTGAAGACGCGGTAGTCGCGGACAAAGCACTACTGGTGTTGGGGGCTTCATGGCTGATTCTCTTTGCTCTGGGAGCATTGGGCGTATGAGTGGAGCGGTAGCAACGGAGCTTTCCGGCTGGGGACGAACCATGCCCACGGTTGCACGTTTGGTTGACGCGCATTCTGAAACACAAATTTCTGAACTTATAAAAGACGCGGATTCACGTGGTGTACTCGCAAGAGGGCTAGGTCGCTCCTATGGTGACGCTGCTCAATCCGGTGGTGCAACCGTGATTGATATGACAACAATGACGGGCTTTCGTCTTGATGCGGATAACATGAGCGTTACCGCAGATGCCGGCGCCAGTATCGACGAGATATTGCGCCAGATCGTTCCCCGTGGATTTTTTGTTCCGGTGAGTGCCGGAACCCGAATAATTACTGTTGGCGGTGCAATAGCGGGCGACATCCACGGTAAGAACCATCACCGTGACGGAAGTTTTGGCGCTCACGTTACTGAGTTAGCGCTCATTGACGGCCTGGGAGTTATGCACAACCTCACACCCAAAGATCCGAGATTCTGGGCAACCGTTGGCGGCATGGGACTGACCGGAGTAATCGTCAGCGCGACGTTCACGGTAATTCCGATTCAAAGTTCCTATATAACGGTCGACACCGAACGAGGCAAAGACCTTGACGCTGTTATGTCCTCGATGCTCGAGCGCGACCACGAATACCGTTACACGGTCGCCTGGATTGACAGCGTGTCTGCCTCTGGTCGGGGAGTAATTACTCGAGGTGATCACTCAACCGCGCAGCAGTGCAATGACGACAAAATCAAGAACCCGCGAAGTTACGATCCAAAAAAGATTGCAACAGCACCAGGTCTAGTTCCCAAGGGAGCGCTAAATAAGTGGACCGTCCAAGCTTTTAACGAGGGTTGGTTTCGCAAGCACCCGAGCTTGCGGGTCGGTGAACAACAAAAAATCAGCGCATTTTTCCACCCGCTCGACGGTGTGCAGGAATGGAATCGAATTTACGGACCCCAAGGCTTTTTGCAGTATCAGTTTCAAGTCCCCGACTCTGCCGGCAACTTGGTCGAAATCGCACTCGGCAAACTCCGAGAGATTGGCGCTCCAAGTTTCCTAACAGTGCTGAAAAGATTTGGCCCAGGGAACCAAGCACCACTGTCGTTCCCTCAGTCGGGTTGGACCCTGGCTGCGGACCTCCCCGCTGGTGTACCGGGACTGGGTCGGACACTTGATCAACTCGACGACTTGATCAGTGCGGAAGGTGGCCGACTGTATTTGGCAAAGGACTCGCGTCAGTCACCAACAAATTTTGCTAGAACCTACCCGCGCCTCGAGGAATGGCGTGAAATCCGTGACACCATGGACCCCAATCACGTATTTGCATCTGACCTGTCCCGTCGACTGGAAATCTGAAAGGCCCCACTCATGCTTGATGCGCTCGGTGAACCACAGTCCGTTCTCGTTTTTGGTGGAACAAGTGAAATCGCCCTTGCGACCATTAAGGAAATGCCGAGGCACCGACTTCGTCGAGTACTGCTTGCCGGCCGCCCGTCCGAATCCCTTGACGCCGCCGTTGCGGAACTGAGAGATCTCAATATCACCGGCGTTGAGGCAATTGAGTTCGACGCGAAAAATACTGAATCCCACGGCGCGATCATTGACGGGGTATTTGACCGCTCCGATATTGACGTTGTGATTTTGGCATTCGGGCTCCTCGGTGATCAAATGACCGCAGAGGAAGACCCAAGCCACGCGGTCGAGGTTGCAACGGTTAACTACACCGGCTCGGTTAGCGCCGGGTTGCATGTTGCCCGGCGACTCAAGAATCAAGGCCACGGCGCACTCGTTGTTCTTTCGAGTGTTGCAGGGGATCGAGCACGCAGGTCCAATTACGTTTATGGGTCAACCAAAGCGGGTCTTGACGCATTTGCACAAGGACTTGACGCAGCACTCGCAGGAACGGGTGCCCACGTACTGATTGTTCGCCCGGGTTTTGTCCGTACCCGTATGACAAGTCACCTGCCCGAAGCGCCCATGACAACAAACCCCGAAGACGTAGCCAAGATAATCGTTGCCGCACTCAAAAAAGGCAAGAGCACGGTCTACGCGCCAGGGCCACTTCGCTTTGTCATGGCGGGATTGAAGACTCTCCCGAAATCAGTATTTCGCAAACTTCCTAGCTAGCCGTTACAGCTTAGGTCAGGTCGTAAACCTGACCTAATGTCTGACCACCGTCAACAACGAACTCTGCTCCCGTGGAGTAACTCGCGTCGCTGACCAAATACAGCATTAACTTTGCTACTTCTTCACTCTGTCCAATTCGTGGAATTGCTTGACGCTTGAAACTGATGGCCAAGTCGGCAGCCATATCGGTTTCGATTATTCCTGGGTGAATCGAAACAACACGAATATTGAACCGACCAAGGTCAAGGGCTGCTGACTTGGTCAAGCCGCGAACACCCCACTTGCTGGCAACGTATGCCGACATGTCGCAATACCCCACAAGCCCTGCGGTCGAAGAGATGTTGACGATCACACCGGAGCCGGCTTTTTTCATGGAGTCGGCGCACCATCGGATTCCCAAGAAAGTTCCAGTGAGGTTGATCCCGACGATTCGGTTCCATTCTTCAAGTTCGGTTTTATCAACTCGGCCAAGTCCAACCACGCCAGCGTTATTAACCAAAATGTTGATGGGACCGTAGGCCGCTTCAGTTGCAGTGACAGCTGATTCCCAGTCACTTTCGCTGGTTACATCGAGGTGCAGGTACGTACCACCCACCTGTTCGGCGACCGCAGCGCCTTCTACGTCGAGTACGTCACACACAACAACAGATGCACCCTGTGCTGCTAGGGCAATGCAGTGTGCCGCACCCATTCCGCGTGCACCTCCCGTGACTACAGCGACCTTGCCCGAAAGTGATAATTTTCCATCAAGATTTGACACGCAGAACTCCTTGTAGCTCGGTTGCGGTGAAGGGTGCAATTTCGGTTGAGCCCGTGGCGAAACGATATAGGGCAACGGAGAAAATTGCTTGGAGTGTGTTGCCGATCAAGAGTCCAATAAGGAACAGGACTGCACCAACTGCAATGAGCCCTCCACCGACGGCAGCTCCACCACCATCACCCGAAAGCATGATGACCCCGATTACAACAAGCGCTATTGCGGGCAAAATAATGAGTGCAACGCTGGCGCCAATCCGAATTCCACCGGTGAGTTGCGTGCCCCACTTTTCTTTGACGAGTTTCGCCGACTCTTTAATCGCAGCGACCGCATTGGAGTCGTGAAACATGATGTAGGGGGTGACGAAGAAGGTGACGATTGACCACGCTGCGGCGCCAATGGCTGCAAAAATATTGCTGGCAACTCCAGCAGCTCCGCTATTATTCCCACGCAGCGCAGCAAAAAACGCGCTTACGACAGCGCGAATTATCGCCCAAACGAATAGGGGAACGAGTTTCCCGAAGGCTTTACCGAATCCGTAACCAACGGAAGCATCCTTACCGGCAAGTTCTTCATCTGCTGCGCTCACTAGTGCAGCACCTGACAGGGTGAAAGCGTAGTTTACGAAAACCAGGCAAAGCGCAGCGAGGATGATTCCCAAGAGTTCAGAATCGTATGCAAGCAACACGAGTGCAGGGATTCCGAAAACCGCGAGCGGAAGTAGAGCGAGAATTAGTCCGATCACGGGGAACCATAGAAAATATTTATTCTGTCCTAGTAGCGACCAACATTTTTTACTAAGTGTGCGACCTTCAGCCCATTTACCCATGAACAGAACTCTATCTAGTGAGTTTGGCAAAAGCGACCTTTGCATGATGTGCAACGTGAGGTGGCCTCACCCAATCGTTGTGATGTAGTCCACCCCAAAAACGCATCTCTGGTCGAGTCCATTGCTGAGGTGGACATTCAGGCGCATTTGTCAGGCGCCAGAGGAACAGCAGCGATCCATGTAAATCATGAGCTCCAGCGGTAGAAGTAACAGGGTGATGACCAGTGGGATTTATAACAGTGGCGGAGCGCCCGAGGATCCATCAACGTGGACGACGTGTTCCTAGTCTTTCCCGTTGCCTGGCGACTTATGAGTGAGCGGGCGACGGGAATCGAACCCGCATATCTAGCTTGGGAAGCTAGCGCTCTACCACTGAGCTACGCCCGCGTTGCCTTTTGGCCCTTCGGCCGCACGTCATTATGCACATCAAGTCTAGCCAAAGCAGGACTAGCGGGTGGTTGTGGTCTGTTGAACAATTTGATTGAGTTGAATGCCGATTGCTTCGAAGTCCCCCATTGCGTTGGTGTAGTCCCGGTAGGCGCCGAGTGCTTCCGTCCACGACAGGTGCTCTCGCAGGAGGGGGGTTAATTTTTCTTGAGTTGATTCGGCAGATGCGTAGGCTTTGTTGAACGAGGCTTGGGCAGCGAGTGCTGCTGACTGAATCCTGCGGTCTGGGGCCTTCGCGCGAATCAGCCGGTCGGTCTTTGAAGCCGCACGTTTGAGCAGGCGGACATTGGAGTTGGCCTTCTTTTGTGCATCGATAAGAATCCTGGTTTCTGCTTGTGTGAATCGTGATCCGTAGTCCAATAGGTACGCCTTGATCAGATCGTTCTGTGTTGTGCCGAACGAGTCGATATTTTTCATAACTTGCGACGTGCTCACAACCATTGAAACCTGAGCCCTAGGTTGGGCTGTTGCGATTCCGGTAGGTGAGACAAGTGAGATTGCCACGGCGGCCAGCACTGCGGACGTAATTATTCGGAGTTTCATGGTGCTTGGACGCGAAGGCAGACCTTCTCGTTCCCCGCTAGCCT
>DKME01000112.1 GCA_002469525.1 Actinobacteria bacterium UBA7422 | reverse complement strand
ACCGCGATCACTGTCTTGGCCTTCGTCGCAGTCCTAGTGGCCAGCATTAACGTGTTCGGCGGCTTTGCCGTGACGCGACGAATGCTCTCTATGTTCTCGAGGAGTTGAGCACATGTCTATCGAATCCCTCGCACAGGCAGCCTTCCTGGTTGCAGCACTACTGTTCATCCTCGCCCTTGCTGGCCTGTCCAAGCATGAAACGGCCAAGGCCGGTAACACTTATGGGATAGCGGGTATGGCAGTCGCGCTCGTCGCCACGATTGCTCTGGCCATTGATCGCAATATCGAATCCCTCGGCTTAATCCTTATCGGTGTGGCAATGGTTCTCGGAGCTGCTATAGGTCTGTGGCGGGCGCGAGTGGTCGAGATGACGGGCATGCCCGAGCTCATCGCACTACTGCATTCCTTTGTCGGTTTGGCAGCCGTGCTGGTGGGTTGGAATGGTTACTTGCTTGTGGAGGGTGGTGGAAGTCCGGAGGAAATTGCTCTACTCACCGCGGAAGGCACCCTGGGAATCCACAGCGTTGAAGTCTTTGTCGGCGTCTTTATCGGGGCGGTGACTTTCACGGGCTCAATCGTCGCGTATGGCAAGTTGTCGGGCCGGTTGAAGTCCAATCCACTCGTTCTGCCGGGCAAGAACTTTCTGAATATCGGGGCGCTTGTTGTCTTCCTGGTACTCACCGTCTGGTTCGTCATTGACCCCGCGCTCTGGCTGCTGATTGTGGTGACGGTCGTGGCTCTGGCCCTCGGGTGGCACCTGGTCGCCTCGATCGGCGGCGGTGACATGCCCGTGGTGGTGTCAATGCTTAATAGCTACTCCGGTTGGGCCGCGGCGTCCGCAGGCTTCCTGCTCGGCAATGATCTGCTGATCGTTACGGGTGCGCTCGTGGGCTCCTCGGGTGCTTATCTGTCCTACATCATGTGCAAGGCGATGAACCGTTCGTTCATCTCGGTCATTGCCGGTGGTTTCGGCATCGAAGCTGGGCCAGGTGAGGACAAGGACTACGGCGACCACCGTGAGGTGACTGCAGCCGAAACTGCCGAGTTGTTGTTGAATGCGAAGTCAGTGATTATCACGCCGGGTTATGGCATGGCCGTTGCTCAAGCTCAATACGGCGTTGCCGAACTGACCCGCAAACTGCGCGAGAACGGCACCACGGTGCGCTTCGGCATCCATCCGGTCGCCGGTCGCCTGCCTGGCCATATGAATGTCCTCCTCGCAGAGGCAAAGGTTCCTTACGACATCGTTCTCGAGATGGACGAGATCAACGACGATTTCGCAGACACCGATGTCGTGCTCGTGATCGGTGCAAATGACACGGTGAACCCTGCGGCTGAGACTGATCCGGGAAGCCCAATTGCCGGTATGCCGGTGCTGCGCGCTTGGAACGCCAACGACGTGATTGTGTTCAAGCGCTCCATGGCGTCGGGCTATGCCGGTGTGCAGAATCCGTTGTTCTTCAACGAGAACTCCGCGATGCTCTTCGGCGATGCGAAGGACAGAGTCGACGACATTGTTCGTGCCCTTTAGAAAACGGCAGATGGACCTAGTTGCACTTTGATCAATTCTGTGAGCATGTGCACGTCAAAGATCCAGCCATTTTCATCAGACTCCAAGGGCGAACGCAACCGCCGAACCGGGCATTTGTGCAGTTCTCGGCGGTGGCGTGTCCGAGCGGCCAAAGGCATCGACGTAATCCATACCCCCCAGATCAAGGAAGGAGTTCTTCATAATTTCAACAACTTCGTTGGGGTGCATAGTGGCAACATCGATTGGCAGTGGAGCGGAAAGATTCACCTCAACACGCTTTCGCCCAAACTTTGTGCCGAGGTACGTCGTAGCAATTGCGTGCACGGGGACTCCTGGATTTGACTCCAACCCTGGAATCAGGATTCGACGGTGCAACTTGTGCAGTGACTTTTTGTCGGGTGACCGCGTACCCTCGGGGGGTAGAGGCCCAACTTGCTGCCATCGGCCATCGCCTCCGCAGCCACATCTAATGCCCAGCGAGTTGCTTGTTCATCACTACTGCTTCATCACAATCGCGACAGGATCCGTGGCTGACACATGATTACCCATCAAGATGGCTGGTCCCGCTGCACGGGCGGAGCCCACCATCTCACGAACCTCGCAGTACTCTCGCCGCTTGAGACCGAACCAATCGTGGACAGAGTCTGCACACACGATTAAGAATGAGAGTAGGTAACAGTGGGAGTTACGTACACAACCGAGGTAATTGGCAACGGCAATCACGCTTCAATTGAAATACCCAATGAAATTCTCATGGAACTTGGCGCAAACAAAAGAGCGCCGCTGAAAGTGAGCATCAACGGTCACACCTATCAAAGCACGGCAACCGGTGTAGCAGGCAAATGTCGCGTGGTGTTTCCCCAGGCCAACAGATTAGCGGCCAATGCAAAAGCGGGTGACACGGTTGAAGTGCACCTAGAACTCGATTCCGGGTATCGGGAAGTTGACATCCCACTTGAACTTGCTCATGCCTTGGATTCCCGCGGTCTTCGACAGTCATTTGATGGATTGAACTACTCCAAGCGCAAGGAGCATGCCAGGAAAGTGAATGAAGCGAAAGGTGTTGAAACCAAGGGACGCCGAGTGCAGGCGGTGTTGGACTCGCTCACTGAAATGCGTTAGCCACCCGAACCCATTCGACCGGAGAAATCCCAAGTGGCTAAACGTGTGGGACTGATCCGAATGGCAACTTCCTTGTCCAATCGGCTCAACAGCCACCGACTCAATTCCGTTTCATCATCACCTTGATACTTCTGAATCAACCTGCGCAGGGTGCCCTCAGCTAGGTCCGGGTGAATGGTGGCTTGGCCAGTACCCCGCACGCCTCGATAGGGCTCTTGATCTGCGGCTACTTCAAAGCCTATTCGGCTATCTACACCTAAACGCTGGGCGAGCACCGAACTGGCTTGGGTGGCGCACCAAATTGCTTCACCATTGAACAGGAACCAAAGGGACTGCACAATCGAACCATTAGAACCCATGGAGGAAACACGAATGGGGATTCTTGCGTTGTCAAGGAATTCTGAAATTTGATGTTGATCCCACGGACCTGTGGTTTGCGGTTGCTCCTGCACTCTGCAAGCCCATTTACTCGCCGTGGATTCCCCAAATGTGATGTGCATTGCTGTGACCCACTCCGGCCAGGTCATCTCTGAGAGGCGACCATCCTGAAAGCTCGCTGCTGCGCCCACGTGAGTCCTCGATAGGCAGCCTTGCTGATTCCCCAGACCACCTTGGGATTGAGTGCCAAGATCTGCCGCACCGACAAGGTGGCCGCGGCGGCCGGAGTAAGCGAACGCATCTGATTCTTCGTTACTCGACTGAGTTGCTTCTTGGAAAGCGACGAAAAAAATAGTGGTTGGAGCTCTGCAACCTGTGCGGGCCTTAGCGCTCGAACGACGGTTGGGCTAAGCGCCGTGATCTGATTTCTTTTGAGAGTCCGCAATACCGTCGCGGGGATGGCGCGTACCTGGCCCGGTTGCATGGCCGCGACCTGCTTGGGCTTGAGCGCCTTGATCTGCGCACGTTTGAGAGCACGGAAGGATCGAGATGGAATTCGTTTGATCACCGAGGCTGGCAGAGCCTGCAGGGTGGTCGTCGACATGGTTCGCAGAACCGCTGCCGTCACGGCCGGTCCCTGATTGACGGATGGAGCTGCAGGCGCAGGCGCAGGTGCCAGCACCTCACCAGCCGTCGAGCTCGGTGTCGAGCTCGGTGTCGGTGTCGGTGTCGGTGGTGTTGCTGGTGTTGGTGTTGGTTTTGGTTTTGGTTTTGGTTTTGGNNTGTCGGTGTCGGTGTCGGTGTCGGGCTGGGCGCAGCCGCTCCAGGAGCAGGCGCGACATAGGTGTTGACCGAGACACTGCCCACTGGCGTGAAGGCACTCGTTGATGCACCCCCTATTCCGCCGTTGGCAGCGACACGGACGAATAGCGTCGTGATGCCTGCGGACGACTGGACATGGCAGTGAGTGGAGGTTGAGTATGGAGCTCCCCCACAACTACCTACGGGCAGGTACCAGGGGCCGGCTGCGCTGAGCGCAACCTGAACGAGGTAGCCAACGTCCGCAGGGCCTCCACTGCTTGACCTCGGCGTCCACTCTGCCCGGACCAGGAACGGTTCGGGCGATGTCAGTGTCAAGCCTGACGGAGTGCACGGACTTTCTCCCCACTGTGGCTTATCGCTGGATGCCCACGAACCGTTAGAAGTAAAGCTCGTGGGCTCACTCGCAATGCCCGTCACACACCACCTAGAAAGATCCGCATTCATCGACGCGATATCGGCGAACATCTGCGTCATTTCAGTCACACTGCTCGTATCCCACGCACTGATGTCTTGATTGAACGACGAGGCTTCTTCGAACATTCGGCCCATATCCGTCACACTGCTGGTATCCCACGCACTGATGTCCCGATTGAACGACCTGGCGCCCTGGAACATGGACGTCATAAAAGTCACGTTGCTGGTATCCCATGCACTGATGTCCTGATCGAATGACGTAGCACCTAAGAAAGTGCTGATCATGCGAGTGGCAGCACCGGTGTTCCAGCCGCTTATGTCGGAATTGAAGGATGTTGCACCTTGGAACATCCCGTTCAGACCTCGTGGGTACTCCGTGAGGTCCGGCCCCGTAAGAGGCACGCTCGTCAGATTCACTGCATCCTTGAAAGCGAATTCACCACCGAATCGGAACCCACCCCACTGGTCCACCGAAATAAGGAGATCTTTTGAAGCTGGAACCGAAAGAAGATCCCAGCCGGGAAGTTTTGAGCCACTGACGGTAATTTGCCGGGTAGCAACAGAGCCTGTGTAGGCATGCGTGATTGTCGCACCGCTGAGTTGGGTATACGGACCATCTACATCAGAGCCATCACCCCAATTAATACTGAAATCGAGGTCGGTAGCAGTGTCGTCAAGGGGAAAGGTGATTGTTGGATTAGTAGTGGTATCCCACGTCGTGACGAAGTCCGATGTTGCCGCGCCAACAGGCATCTGCGCTGCAACTAGGCCAGTCGACGCCAGTACTACGCTCAACACGAATGCACAGAAGCTTTTCCACATGAAAACGACGCTATCTCGATCTGATTCCCGCCACTACCGTGTTTTTACGGTATTGCTGCATGCATGTGGCTAATAACCCACTCGTGACGAAAAACCGTTTTCCGAGTGAGGAAAAAGTGCGCCCGTAGGGATTCGAATCCCAAACCTACTGATCCAGTCACCGAACCGACACGGTAGGCCTTCACCTTCATCGACTTCTTCTAGTGAGACGCCAACTCCAGCAACCACCGCCGGTATTCGATCGACGCCTGATCCACGCCCTTGATGTGCAGTTCCTCGCTCAGGTCAATGGGTAATTCCTCCGGCCGTTGCGATTCGACCACCACCCGGTCCTGTTCCAAGATGACCCGTTGGAATTCGACGAAGCTTTCGTCGCTCGCAGGGTCCACGTCGTAATTGCGCGAGCACCAACTGAAAGTCCTCGTCTCCTTGCGGCCGACGGGAGACGAAGCCATGAACAGCCTGAAGTGTCGCCCCTCGCCCAGCGGCTGATCCAGTTCCACCGAGTAGGGCATGGAGACCGTGTACGTACTCGGCTGCCGTTGAATCGGGCCGTCGAGAGCCTGATCGCCCTTCAACTCGTTCGGCACTTCTTCGACACCGAGTTCGAATGCGATCGCGTGGTCTGAGCGGGTCACCGGATGGTCAGGGATTTCCGGCTTGTCAGGGTCACCGAGCACCCCAGCGTGCACGAAGGGGAAGTGCGAGAAGTCGATGAAGTTCTCCACCCGCCGAGCAGCACTGCTGTGCCAGTCGTACAGCGGGATGTGAATGGTGCGGTAGTCAGGATCGCTCCACGCGGAGTACTCCGGCAACGGGAACAGGGCTGGCGGCTCCAGACACACCCACACGAGTCCTGCCGCTTCCTTGCACGCGAACTTCTCCACCCGCGCCTTGCGCGGGATGCTGCCCTGCGGCCGGGAGGGAATGCGCACGCACGATCCGCTGGAGTCAAACTCCCAGCCGTGGTACGCGCACTGCAGGTTCGCGCCGGTAACTGTCCCGAGTGAGAGAGCCGTGCCGCGGTGGATGCACAGGTCGCCGAAGCAGGCGATTTCTCCGTTCAGTCTGACGATCACCAGGGGCTCGTCGAGCAGCCGAACTGCAATCGGAGAGTCGGTTACATCATTGATGTAGGCCACCGGATGCCACATGGCCCGAGAGCGTTCGTACAGCGCATTCTCAGCGTTCTGATCGAGGCCGATTCTCACGCGGCTAAAGTAGCAGCGGCTTTGATGCGCGCAGGTACCACGATGGATTAGGTCACAAACAGGGCCCTAGCACCCGGGACTTGACAAAAGTGCGCCCGTAAGTGTGGTGTTTCACGACATCGTTAACCCTTAGCCATGTCGAAAAATAAGGCTATCGTGGAAGCAGTATTAGCGGGTCGTTCTCATGCGGACGTATCGGAGCAATACGGGATTTAAAAGGTAGGGGTGGGCAAGATCATGGCCACATCATCAACTAAATGCAGCAAAGCGACTGTGAACCAATAGCTATCTTCACATCGCCGCACTGATGTGAATTGAACACCCCAGCCAAGCAACAACACCATTGATGAATATCGATTTTTTGAATTATTTACGGTCGATTGGGGCCAAGCCAGAGCGTTAAAGAACATCCAATGAGTAAACGGGGTCTCTGTCGTTCGAGTTATCTATAAATGTTATCTACGAATTGGGTTTCACTTCCGTACCGATCCTGAGTTTACGCCCACCTCACTAATATTACGGACTTAGTCACCGTCCATTTAGTGCTCCGCTATGCGGCTCGAGTCGCGGACCTCAAGTTACTTCTCGCCGGTTCGAACCTTTGACTTTTTGGCGCCAGTCCGCAGAGGATTCATCGGCTACTAGGGCGAGGCCGTTGAACATGGCCTCAAGCTGCCACTGACCCGAGGGCCTCTCACGATCACGCTCCACAGGCTCCAGTCGTTTTCGGCTTGGAGCTAGACCACTAAGACCGCGGAAATGGTCGTCCTGGCCCCAATCGAAAAATCGTATGTGCGTTTGGCCTAGGGATTATAGGGGCCAGCAGCGAAACCTTGGGGCCAAGCGCTGAGCATGGGGAGCTGACTCGAGTTCCAATAATCGAAGCTCGCAAATCCGCACATGCCTAGGGGAAGGTGGAGGCTAGCGCGAGGAGGGGACGACCGGGATCGGCGCGAATGACACGGTGAACCCTGCGGCTGAGACTGATCCGGGAAGCCCGATCGCCGGTATGCCGGTGCTGCGCGCTTGGAACGCCA
>DKME01000107.1 GCA_002469525.1 Actinobacteria bacterium UBA7422 | reverse complement strand
TTGTGCAGAATGAGCAGGGCCTGAAATACTCGCAATCAGAAATATACTGACCAGTGCGATGGTAAATTTCCTCACGATTTCTCCTCAACTCCGCCACGATAATTCTTCCCTACAAGGCTAGTCGAAACGCCCAGTGGCTTCTTTCGGGGTTCCTTTGGTTGTTCACCAACGACCATGAGTGCGAGATCCGACAAAGGACAAAACTGATCGCGTGGCGAACAAAATATCTATTCTTGTGAGTTTCAGCATTCAATTTATACGCCACAAGAACAGTCCGAAGATTTTAAACAAGCGCAGGTTCAAGTCCTTTTGTCGGAAGCAGGACATGCACCGAAACTAATGAGACTTGCCACGAAGCGACGGCTGAGTCACGTCTTTCTTCATTATTCTCGAATTCTTAGACCACAGGGCAACGGATTCGGTCTCACCATAAAGATTCCGACGGTACTTATGGCGTGCCTAGGATTGTCGCGAATATGGCAGTTCGCGGGGGCACCTAGACAGAATGAGAAACATATCCCCAAATGCCACAGCGGCGCCCGTTTTTTGCGGGCCGGGTGTTAGATTCTTGGGAGTTCAAAGATCTAGATCGTCCGTAGAGGGCAAAGGAAGATGCGGTCTATAGGTATTCGTGAGTGCGCAACCACTTAAAACCGAAGAAACCCCACAGTGGTGGCAGATAGAAGGTGACGAGCCGGAATGTAGTGGCGGTGACAAGGGCCGCGTCCGGTGGGACTCCGATGGCCTGCAAACACAGGGCGTATCCCGCCTCGGATACGCCCACTCCGCCAGGCACTGGCATAAGCCCGGCGAAAAGACTGACCAGAGTATTAATGAGAATTAACTGGGACAGGCTCGCGCTGTATCCAAAAATGTGAAGACACACACCAAGAATGATCGCTTGCATAATCTGGGCACCGGCGTTGCCTAGGATAATCATCACAACATTACGACGGCTGCCAAGCACTCTAATGGAGTCCCGCACATTCTCGAACGAGTCGCGGATTGTCTCGCGGATTTTCGGTAGCATCGATCTGACAAAGTCGCGGGAGCGCTTGACGATTAGGACTGCGAGAAAAATCAGTGCGATAAGTATGATCGCGAGTTCTACGATTACGACAAGTCCCGAAAAATCTCGTCCAGCGGAGTCGGTGATAATCGAACCAAGGCTAACCGTGAAGGCTGTGAGACCGAAGATCCAAATAGTCAGCAGGAACAGTATCTGAATCAAGAATCCGCTGAAACTGTCGATAACGCCGATCGATATCGCTTGCGCTGGAGGGAAGCCGAACTTTTGGAAAAAGCGAATGTTCATAGCCATTCGTGCCGCAGTGGCGGGCATCGTCACGGCGATGAACTGGATCGCATACTGAAGCATTAAGGCTGGGAAGTACTTCACCGGCCTTCGCGCAGCACCGACCGTAGATAAGGCGAAGAACACCTGAATGATTGGCGACAGTAGGAGTGCCAACAGAATTAACGCCGAGTCGGCATTTCGGATTTCGCGGATAATCGAAAGGAAATCTACTCCGGACAGGAGCCCATACAGAGAGAATGTGATGATGCCGATAATCGTTATGGTCAGAACCGATTTCAGATCCACCCGACGGATCCGGGCAAGCTCAATTTCTTCCCCACCCGTTACCTCGAGGACACGTTCTCGGAGTTTCTTGGCGTTAAGTTCCTTGCTGGCTGAGGAACTAGAACTCAGAGCAGCCTTTTGCAAGTAGGGCGCCATTTCGAGCAGCTGATCATCGGAGAGAAATTCTCGGGCAATACTTATTGCGGTGTCGACAGAAACACTCGCAGCCGTAAGAGCCAGCACATTAACATTGTCGAGGATCCGGCCAGAATTGGCTTCAGAGATGTAGGCGGAGCGAAGATCGTTAAATGCCAGTTCCCCGTTATTCGATATTGAGATCGCCTGTCTGGAAATCTCCGAGTGCACGATTCCTGCTTCATGAAGCGCATTAATGAGCCGCCACATCCCCCGAGCGACGTCCGTGGTTATGGAGACGTCCGTGAGAGTTTCACCGTAGCCATCGCTTACGACCAGAACGTCATTTCTGTCGGTCTCCCATAGGCTCTTCACTGAACGAGCAGAAACCCCTGCTCGTTGAGCTAATGTCGACATCAGCATCGAGTGTTCGGCCTGATCTAGACGGGCCTTGACCAGCCGCGACTTCGTTTCCCTATTTCGGAACGTGGAGGTCAAGCCTCCCCATAGTTGGGAGTCGAGCGCGTCATATGCAAAAACATTTACCGCAATGAACGACCCGTCAGCGCAACGGCCAGACATCCGGTGGATTCCTGGCGTCACAACGTCTTCGGCGAGATCTTCGATCCCCAAACCACGGGAATCAAGAAAATCCTTTACTTGCTTGGGTGAAGGCCCACCCGACGGTGTTCCGAAGATGATGTGAGTAATTGCTGCAGCAGCAAGAGCGATCAAGACTAGGTTACTGGCGCTGGTAGGCAAATACTCTGCCAACAAGATGGCACCAAAAAAAGCACCGGTAATCAAGACCCTCCCGAGGAATCTTGCCCGGCGACTTAAGAACGGCGAAGCCGTTGAAACGAGCGCCACCCCGAGCGGCAGGACGGTGCTGAATGACCAGTGCGGCTCCCAGATCCCAATCGTTCCAATTTGAAAAAATTCGCCACCGTCATTGCGTGAGACCGCAATCATCGAAGCCCCCACGCTGATAGCGATCGCAACGAGGTACTGCATGAGGATCCGACGGTGCGACTGACTGAAGACTGACATGCCGAAGACAAAAAGCCCCCACACCATCAACCCGATACTGCTCAACAGTAAGGCGGGATCGGCAATGTTTGTCAGACCCGGATCGAGCTGCAATCCAGCCAAGAAATCGTCCGGCAGAAGGAACGTGACCACAACGAATCCAACGAGTGTGCCAATCAGAATAAAAATATCTGTCGGCCGTCGGGCAACATTGACGATTTGCGAACTTGACCAGAATTGAAACTGTGAAAGACGCGAGCGCCAAGCAAGCCTTACAGCTTCATCTGGCTTTTGCGAACTCATTCTTCTCTCTAATTGAACTAATGTTACTACAATGACGGACCGGTGAAAAGGCGTTGAGGCAACTACAGTGTGATCTGCACCTAACCGCCTGCTTCCCACCAAAAAGCGGATCGAACGTTGAGACCCATAAATATACACGCTGATCGCCCCGACCGTGGGTGAAAGTGTCCGGTAGGGTCCAAATGAGCCACAACCTCGTGATTTTGCTCCTCGAGGGAGTAGGCGAGTTCGGTTAAACCAAAGTTCAGGACAAGGTCGGGGGAAACAACATAGCTTTGATTAGTTGTGAGTGATCTAGGCTTCTCATTTACGCGAAAGCGTGGGGATGCTGGCCATCGAACCACAATCCCCTGAGTTGAACATCACCACCGCACCGGAATGACGACCTCTGGACACCAGTGGCTGTCGTTACGGGCTACGCAACGTTCTTGGCCTACTGGGCCGTGTCATATCGAATCTGGGGTCAAACAATTGGAATGCGAATGGGAGGCATGGTCGTCATCAGCAAAACGACGGGCCAAAGATAGTCTTGGGGAAGGGCATGGCTAAGGACCATCAGATGGTGAAAGCGGTGATGACTCTCGGGTAGTGGCCGGCACCTGTGCTGGTCGTGACGTCAGTCGAACAACGGCCGAACCGACGAACACGCCCACAACTCCCCACAGCGCATTGACCGGGATCCCGGACCAGTAACGAGTTTCCGTTGGGAAGCCCCGCAAGCCCACGATGGCGAGAATCATGAACGCCAGCCACAGGACGATGACCCCCACGGCGACGATAATGTTCCGCGGCAGCGCACCGGCACCAAACACACTGACCCGAACGGGGGAGTCCCACCACGGCAACGGCCG
>DKME01000073.1:2965-5774 GCA_002469525.1 Actinobacteria bacterium UBA7422 | reverse complement strand
CTACTGCGCACCATCACCGCACTCCTCGCAGCCGTCGGGCTTGCCATCGGCGCTCTTGCCGCCGCCGCACCGGCACACGCGGACGATCACGTCACCTTGACGGTGACCGAACTACCCGGTCAGGTCCGATTGATGCCCGGAGAGAAGATCGAGTTGACGCTCCAGACCAACCGCACCACCGGGTACCAATGGTCGGCATCGACAGCGGGGAAGAAGAAGGCCATCAAGGTGAGCAAGGGTGAGTACACCCCCTCGGGGTGGCGGCATGGCACGGGCACGACGAATCGATCATGCGGGCTGTTTACACCCAGACCGGCTTTGACCATCTGGGGCAGGCCGCAAGCGCCATTGAAGGCCGTTTCTGAGCCCTTCTGTGCGACATTGTGTGCGAAACTAGGCTGACTACCGCGTTTGCCTACTTTTGGCAGGCGGCAAAAACCGTTGCACTACAAGGACTTTCTACCCGTCGGGCTGACAGGATTTGAACCTGCGACCCCTTGATAGGTCCTCAAGTGCGCTGGTAAGTCTGTCTTGCTCAACCGAGAGCGCCTCCCTGAATCGAAGGTTGCTTCCAGCCATGCCCAATGCACGAGCCCTCTCAAATCGATTCTTGGCAAGTGCTGGGTCTTGTGTCGCTCGAGTGACCCCCTTTAGTCCTTCGATGAAATCTTCTTTGTTACTCGAATTAACGAGCAACCTTTCGATCATTTCAATATTTCGATCCACATGAATTGAGAAACGGCGAATAAGTGCAGCCTCAATGAGATCACTAAAATCTTGGAAGTGGTGATACAGGGAACCCTTGGAGATCCCCGATTCGAGTATTACTTCATCAATGTGAACCTTGTCAGGTCGTTCACCGTCCATTAGCGAGGCTGTGACCAAGATCAGGCGTTCCTTTGTCGGATGCGCACTTACACTCATAGAGCGAAGTTAATCACAAACTTCCCGCGCATCACTAATCTAAAAACTGACGCTTTCGGATTTATTGGGCTTTCGTGACGAATACCGCCGCCATGTGGAACTAGATCTTGGTGCGGTGGAAGTTTGCAAATGAGCGACTAGCCGTGGGGCCGCGCTGACCCTGATAACGCGATCCGTATTTTTCAGAACCGTACGGGTGATCTGCCGGACTAGAAAGTCGGAATAAACATAGCTGCCCGATCTTCATTCCGGGGAACAGTTTAATGGGCAGTGTTGCAACATTGGACAACTCAAGTGTGATGTGCCCTGAAAAACCCGGGTCAATAAAACCTGCTGTTGAGTGCGTGAGTAGACCAAGGCGACCAAGTGAGGACTTCCCCTCCAGGCGACCGGCGATGTCGTCAGGGAGTGAGACCACTTCATAGGTCGAACCCAGAACAAATTCCCCGGGGTGCAAGATAAAGGGTTCATCACCTTCAGGCTCGATCAGCCGGGTGAGGTCGGCTTGCTCGATACTGGGATCAATATGCGGATACTTGTGATTCTCAAATACCCGGAACAGTCGGTCAAGGCGCACGTCAATACTTGAAGGCTGAATCATTTCTTGTTCAAATGGTTCAACAGCCACACGCTGATTGTCGATCTCGATTAAAAGGTCCCGGTCTGATAGCAGCACACGCGAAGGCTACCGGTTTTGCTCAGCCCGCGCGGCGATAGGCACCTGGAGTGAGCCCAAGAACTTTCCGAAACTGACGGGTAAATGAACTCTGGTCGTAGAAGCCACACTCAATGGCAATCTCTCCCAAGGATTTCGACGTTTGGGTGATCAAGAAAACTGCGTGTTCGAGTCGTAATCGCTGCAAAAGCTGTTGGGGTGGCAGCCCCAAGGTTCCTCTGGCAAGTCGCTCAAGTGAAGTGGAAGACACTCCAGCGATCTGCGCCATGTGAGGTACCCGCCACGGAAGATCAATTCGTTCCCTGATCGACGTGATTACTCTTGCCAGCCCGGCATGGGCGCTATTTACTTGAGCGTGAAGATCAACCGAGAGGACTGCAACCCCTAAGGGTTCACCCGCACCAGATCGAATCACCGACTTACTAGTTACATACCAACCAAGTTGGCCGTCGGCACGGACGATTAACTCAAGGTGGTTTTGCAACGGGCGCCCGGTTCTTAGTACCAATTCGTCTTGGGCGAGATAAGAGTCAGCGAGTTCGTCACCGAAGAGTTCCCGAACTGTTTGTCCCATGACGTCACTTGATTTAAGGCCCAGCCTCGCGCAGAAACCCTCGTTGGCGTACATATGTCTGTCCTCGAGATCCTTGATCGAACCCATAACCTGCGGAACTCCGTCGACCAATTGACGGAATAGAACGACCGATTTGTTTTGTATTAATTCGACATCCACATGCATACTCTTACACAAGACAACCATTGTTGCCAGCAGTTGGATTGCTCCATGACAACCGTGAGCGACCTTCCCTCAGACGAGGCCTTGATTGAACTGGCACAAGCACGAGCTTTGGCCTTGCTCGAGGCATCCCTTGCTGACACTTCTCGCAAGGAGGCCGCCTCAGCAACTCGCCTGTCTAGATTGCTCGCCGACGAAGCGGGTCGCGATCTCCTCCTTGACCTGACAGACCAGGTTCTTCGGATTCGCAAGGCCAAGCGTTCGGCGCGCAGACTCCATGATCTGACCGGTGCGGGCGTTCCCGCGTCCCTTGGCAAATTTGATGGCTTCGGCTTGTCTGTTTTGGGAAAAATCGCTCCCCTGATCCCGGGCATCACCGAGAAGGCTGTTGACTGGAGGATCGCTAAAGACACCGCCGGAGTAATTCTTCCCTCTGAGGATCCATCGTTTAGTAAATATGTAAAGAATCGAAA
>DKME01000073.1:0-2873 GCA_002469525.1 Actinobacteria bacterium UBA7422 | reverse complement strand
TAAGGTCCGATGTCAACTACGTGTCGGTGAAAATCTCGGCCGTGTGCGCGAACCTTGACGTGCTGGCAAAGAAAGAATCATTGGAGCGAATCGACGAGCGACTCACCGACCTTTACCACGCAGCCGCATCAACGACTCCCCCAACTTTTGTAAATCTCGACATGGAAGAGTTCCGCGACCTTGAACTCTCCGTTGAGTCGTTCATGCACGTGCTTTCTAAGCCGGAGTTCCTTCAACTGCGCGCCGGTATTGTGTTGCAGGCTTACATCCCTGACAGTCACGACGCGCTGCTCACCCTTATTAACTGGGCGAACGAGCGCTTTCGCAATGGCGGGGCACCAATCAAGATTCGTTTGGTCAAGGGAGCAAACCTGGCCATGGAAGCTGTTGAAGCAGAGTTGCACGACTGGCCCCAAGCTCCATATCCAAACAAACACGACGTTGACGCGTCCTACAAAGCAATGCTGGAAACGGCACTAACACAGGCAGACTGCGGCGCCGTTCGTCTTGGTATTGCCAGCCACAACCTCTTTGAAGTTGCGTGGGCACTAACCCTGCGCGACCTACTTGGAGCGCACGACATTATGGAAATTGAGATGCTCGAAGGCATGGCACCACCACAGTCACGCGCGGTGCGCAATGACGCCGGGGAACTCCTGCTGTATTCACCCGTCGTTGCCAAAGAGGACCGTGACGCATCTATCGCTTATCTGTCACGTCGCCTGGACGAAAACTCTTCACCCGAAAACTTCCTGCGGGCACTCTTTGACATCACACCCGGATCACCCGAATGGGATCGGCAATCTGAGTGGTTCCGCAACTCCGTGCGCGAGCGTCACACCGTTGCACGTAAATCACGTCGCATTCAAAACCGGAATACCGAGATAATCCGCTACGCGGTCGACGGAAGTTTTCACCCAAGTGTTGACACCGACTTCACCCTCGCACGCAACCGTGAATGGGTCACTAAGGCGTTCAATGAAACGAAGGTCCCTGAACCGGTAATCGTCGACTCCATTTCTGAAATTGATCAAATAATTGAGCGGGCTCACACGGCACAACTTGAGTGGGCCAATACTTCGTGGGCAGCACGTCGAGTCGTACTGGCTCAAGTCGCCGAGGTCATGGAATCCCGGCGCGGTGAAACACTGGCAATCATGGCTAAAAGTGTCGGTAAGACACCACGTGAAGGTGACCCCGAGATCTCAGAGGCAATTGACTTCGCAAACTATGCAGCCCACTCAACTTTGGCGCACGAAGAGTTCATTTCCCAAGGGCTCACCTGGGCACCGCACCGCCTGGTCCTCGTTGCCGGTCCTTGGAACTTCCCGGCTGCAATTCCTAACAACGGGCTCGTCAGTGCAATTGCCGCGGGTAGCTCGGCGATCCTGAAACCAGCACCAGAAGCTCGGGCAGTCGCTGCTGCCCTCGTTGATCAATTGCACGAGGCGGGTGTCCCGCAAGATCTCGTGCAACTTGTCTGCACCCCGGACAACGAAGTCGGAACCCACCTCGTCACCCACCCCGGAGTTGACATGGTGATGTTGACGGGCTCGATTGAGACCGCGGAAATGTTTCAGAGTTGGAAACCCTCAATGCACCTCAACGCCGAGACAAGTGGCAAGAACGCCATGGTGATCACCGCTGCGGCTGACATTGACCAAGCGATCAAAGAACTGGTCAAGTCCGCATTTGGTCACGCCGGCCAAAAGTGCTCCGCTGCGAGCCTGGCAATTATCGAAGGCAGTGTCTACGACGATCCGACATTTCACATTCGTTTGGCTGACGCGGTTCGTTCACTTGCTGTTGGTGAAGCAACCGACTTCAACAATATTGTCGGCCCGGTAATTAATCCTCCAACCGGAAACCTCTTACGAGCGCTCACCACACTTGAACCAGGTGAAGCGTGGCTGGTTGAACCGATCAAGATCAACGAAACGACCTTCACTCCTGGTGTGCGCAAAGACGTCAAGCCCAACTCCTGGTTCCACCTCAATGAGTGCTTCGGCCCAGTGTTGGGACTCATGCGGGCCAGCGACCTTACCCACGCGGTTCAACTTCAAAATGCAACGCAATACGGGCTCACCGGTGGGATCCAATCCCTTGACCCGAAGGAAATTGACTTCTGGCTCGCCAACGTCCAGGTTGGTAATGCCTATGTCAATCGCCATATAACCGGTGCGATCGTGGAACGTCAACCATTTGGTGGTTGGAAGAAGTCCAGCATCGGTCCAGGCCAAAAACCCGGTGGCCCCAATCATCTTTCTGGTTACGGGAACTGGACCGAGCAAGGCATCAATATTGATTCAGCGCTCGCTGACTATAGATATCAATGGAATAACTACTTCACCCATGAACACGACCCAACTGGTCTGAAAAGTGAAGCAAATATCTTGCGCTACTTCCCAGTCGACAAAGTCTATGTTCGGTGCAGTAATCCCACGGCCCCTGAAATAGATCTCATGCGCGCTGCCTCTGCAATAACTGGCGTGCCACTCGAAATCTCAGTGCGAAGTGACGAGTCCGAAGCCGCTTTGGGCAACCGAATGCAGCGTGCGAGGGGCGATATGCGTTTGCGTGTATTGGCGCCAGCGACCGACGAACTCTTCTCACTCACCCATGAAGCGGGCATAACCGTCGACACCGCACCCGTAACCGGATGTGGACGACTCGAACTCACCCATTGGGTCAAGGAGCAGGCAATCTCCCGCACCATGCACCGCTACGGTCGACTGCTGAATTAGGTCGGCATTCAACTCAGACTAGGTGGTCAAAATTCCTCACGAACCATCCAGTTCAGAGAGATCCGGCGGAATGTCCGCGGCGCACTCTTGCATGGCTTCAAGTGGTACGAAATCAAGCGCTGCTTCATT
>DKME01000123.1:15700-16803 GCA_002469525.1 Actinobacteria bacterium UBA7422 | reverse complement strand
GTTGGTTACGGCGGTCGCCGTGAAGTCGTTGATGCGGTCCGATCATTATTGTCCGCCCACGCAACCCAAGGAACAAGCCTGGACGAACTTGCACAGTTGATTGACGTTGAGCACATCGCGGAGCACCTTTACACGAAAGGACAGCCTGATCCTGATCTAGTAATTCGAACGTCTGGTGAACAGCGGCTTTCGGGCTTTCTGCTGTGGCAGAGCGCCCACTCTGAGTTCTACTTCTGTGAGGCATTTTGGCCTGACTTCCGCAGAGTTGACTTCCTTCGAGCGGTACGCGCCTACGCCGAGCGAAATCGCCGTTACGGCTCGTGACCACACCGGTAGAGGAGGTCATGAATCCCAACGCGGATTCAGCGCTAGGCCACCCGTATGCACTCGTTCTCATTCTGGCTGCCATTGCGGGGGCCATGGATGCACTTGATTTTCGGGTGTACGGAGTTTTCACCGCAAACCAAGCCGGGAACTTGGTCTTAGTTTGGGAGCGTATGCAAGAGAACCCGGGAGAGGCAACGCTTTCCTTGTTTTCTCTGGCCGGATGCGCAATCGGTGTCACCCTGGTGATCGTTCTACGCTTTAAATTCACTTTTTTTGTAACGCCGTCTGGATCGCGCACCCTGCTCTACTTAGCCGCACTTTTCCTTGCTGTCACCGCGTTTGCAGGTGTCAGCCTCACCGAACCAATAAAGGGTGTGGATACAGGCAAGTTCCCGATCGGATCGGCATCCTGGTGGGCGGGTGCTGTCTCGGTTGGCTCGTCTGCAATGGCCCTTGCCGTGCTTGGCACGATTTTCGTTATGGTGGGAAGCCGCAAAGCCAACGTGATCTCTAGTACAGGTCCCTACATTGACTCTATTCGGTTTGCCGTGGCTCGTGTTTTCGACAGAAGTGGCAACTGGTCCCCGCAGCTAAAGGCCGTTTTCGCATTCCCAATCGCGTGGTCGACGGGTGCGGCCATCGCCTCTTTTGTGCCGCTGAACCGAGGAATCTCTGCAACTTTTTGCGCAATAGTGGTGTGTCTGGCTGCTTTTCTATCTCGACGCGTCGGCCCCAAAAACCCATAATCGGACACTTTGTGGGATAGGTCACAGGGG
>DKME01000123.1:9266-15665 GCA_002469525.1 Actinobacteria bacterium UBA7422 | reverse complement strand
CCAATTCGCGGGTGACAAATTGGATTTTTTAAGGCACGGTAGTACCTGTTTGTTCGGTCAATGGAAGGTACGTGTGCGTCGTTTAGCAAAGGTTGGAAGGCTCGCGGTGATTGCAGCCGCGGCTTTTGCGTTGTCCATGCCAACAACTTCAGCCATAGCCGACGAGACCTTGCCACCGGCGCCGAGCGACCCAGTTGTTGTTGAGCCTGATCCGGCCATACCCGAGGGTGACGAAGGAAATGATCCTGCCGCAGATAAATCCGCGCAGCGAAAAGTTCGGATCGCAGTGGAGACCGCCCATGCGTTTGGGTCTCCCGAATCGAATGACCGGATCGGGTTTGAGACCAGTTTGTACCAGGGGAAATGGTTTATGCCGGCCAAAGAGGGTATTCGCAAATGCTTGTCCAAGCTCGAATCCCACCACCACTACAAGGCGGGAGCCGGTGGCTACTACAAAGGGGCCTATCAATTTTCTAAGCCACTTGCTCAGGGCGTCACGTGGACCATGCAGCGTGAAGTGAAAAAGGAAATGGGTAGTGCCGCCGTGGACTTAGTCCAGAAGCTTCGCAAAACCCCGATGAATCAGTGGAATCGTTATTGGCAGGACCGTGCTTTCTGGACGGTGTGGCGCAAGGGTAATGGGAAACACCATTGGAATGCTGGTCGCGGTCGCTGTTTCTAGTGAGAAATAGCTATTTTGGTGGTCCAACTGGAATGTTGGCGGCTATTGGCCGCAGGGTTTCCGCGAAAAAGTCATTTCCTTTGTCGTCGACCACGATGAAAGCGGGGAAGTCAACAACATCGATTTTCCAGACTGCTTCCATGCCAAGTTCGGCGAAGTCGAGTACTTCAACTTTCTTAATGTTGTCTTGGGCGAGCCGTGCAGCTGGCCCACCGATTGAACCCAAGTAAAAGCCTCCGTTGTCCTTGCAGGCTCGAGTGACTTCATTGCTGCGGTTTCCTTTTGCGAGCATGACCATGGAGCCGCCTGCTTTCTGAAACTGGTCGACATAGGAATCCATTCGACCGGCAGTCGTAGGACCAAACGAACCAGATGCCATCCCGGTGGGAGTTTTTGCAGGTCCCGCGTAATACACGGCGTGATTCTTCAGATACTCGGGCATTGGCTCGCCTCGATCAAGCATGGCCTTAATACGTGCATGTGCAAGATCACGTGCAACTACGAGTGAACCGGTGAGTGAGACGCGCGTGCGAATCGGCAATTTACTCAGTTGCTCGCGGACCTCGCTCATGGGTGCATCTAAGTTGATATGCACGGTGGTGTCGTCGAGGTGAGTGTCTTCCACTTCTGGCAAATAGTGGGCTGGCTCGGTTTCCAGTTGTTCTAGAAAAATTCCTTCGGGCGTGATCTTCGCTTTAGCTTGGCGGTCCGCAGAGCAAGAAACAGCTATTGCGACAGGGCAGGAAGCCCCATGTCGCGGTAGTCGAATCACCCGAACATCGTGGCAAAAATATTTGCCGCCAAACTGTGCACCGATTCCAAATTCTTGTGTTTGCAAAAAAACTTCATTTTCCATTTCGAGATCCCGATAGCCGTATCCGTTGGGTGATCCATGGATAGGCAAGCCGTCAAGGTAATGGGCTGATGCAAGTTTCGCGGTCTTCAGTGCGTACTCCGCACTGGTTCCACCTACGACTATTGCAAGGTGGTATGGCGGGCAGGCAGCTGTACCGATTGCCCGCAATTTCTCATCGAGAAATGCCTTGAACTTTGAGGGATTGAGTAGTGCCGCAGTTTCCTGGTACAAGAAACTCTTATTGGCACTGCCACCTCCTTTTGCCATGAAGAGAAATTCGTAGGACGAGTTCTTGGACGGATCGGAATACAGTTCGATTTGCGCCGGAAGGTTTGTCCCCGTATTTCGTTCTTCCCACATATTTATTGGGGAGAGTTGCGAATACCGCAAATTTAATTGTTCGAACGCATCAAATACTCCGCGCGAAATATCTTCACTGTCCTGACCTGAAGTCAATACGTACTGGCCACGCTTGCCCATAATTATTGCGGTTCCCGTGTCCTGACACATTGGAAGAATCCCACCGGCCGCAATGTTTGCATTCTTGAGCAAATCCAGGGCCACAAAGCGATCGTTGGGACTTGCTTCTGGATCCTCCAGAATTCTCTTGAGCTGGGCAAGGTGATCGCTGCGTAGCAGGTGCGAGATATCTCGCATGGCGGCAAAAGTTAGGTTTGTCAAAGCACTTGACTCAACTCGAAGGAAGTTGTGTCCCCCCAGTTTCTCAACGCTCACACCCTCATTTGTGAGAAGTCGGTACTGGGTTGAGTCAGATCCGAGTGGGAGCAGGTCACTGTATTGAAATTCACTCACGGGAACACTTTAGGCCGGACCGACCCAGAATGCGGCAAAGGCCGGAATGTGAAGTGCGTCTCCGGTGACAACCACAGAATGCCCCGTAATGAGATCGACGGGCTCTATTGGGTACGGAAGTTCTGCCAGATCAAGAGTTATGTTGTTTTCGCTAACGTTATAGATCTCGAGCAATTGCCCGAATTCACCTTCTCGAGTTACAAATGAAACGGCAGGAGCGCTCGTGGACGAGACTCGCGTAGTTTGGCGCGCGTGCAATGCTGGCAGGGCCTTTCGGGCTGTCGCAAGGAGTGTGAGCCGCTGAGTGAGTTCTTGTGCCACCGAAGTCGAGTAAGGGCCGTCTTCCTGCGGGAAGTACGGCCGGTGCATCCAACGGTTGTCACCTGACTCCTCGATATTCTCTCGATACGAGTGGTCGTTGAGTAAACCGAGTTCATCTCCCATGTACAGCAAGGGCAGGCCACCAAAGCCATACACAATTGTGTAACCCAAAACGATCCGATCGATTGCCTCGTTTATCTGATCTTGGTTTTGGTTGTGGATCGCGATTTCAAGTCCTGCCAAACTCGCAGTGGAACCTGAAATCCTTCGATCGCCTGTTTCTGGGTTGTATTGAAAAACCTCACCTCGAGCAAATGAACCTTCAAAGCCTCCGCTGTAAAAATTTGCGAGAAACGATCGATGCCCAAAACCGTCCCAACCAAGACTGCTGGCATCAGAGTCGTCTATCGCCCAACCGATATCGTCATGGCATCGCAGGTAGGTGGTCCATGTCGTTCCAACTGGAAGTGCTTCAAAGCGGTTAAGCGCAACTTCCATGAGGCGGGAATCGCGTGCTGCCAACGCAGACCAAATCTGAACCATGAGTGAATTGTGATACGCCACGTCACTGACCTTGCCCGCGTATTTGCCCTTGCCGAGATAGGCGCCTATGTCGTGGGGTCCGACGATTGCTTCAGCTTGGAAAATAAGCGAGGGCGCAACGATTCGTGCAAATGCGCGCAGGATTTGAGTAATGCTGTGGACTTCGGGCAGGTTTTGCGAGGAGGTGCCTAAACGTTTCCACATGAAGGCGATCGCGTCTAACCTCAGGCAGTCGACCCCTTGGTTGGCCAGAAATCCAATAATGTCCAAATATTCAAGGAGAACTTCCGGGTTCGACCAGTTGACATCCCATTGATACGAATTGAAAGTGGTCCATACCCAGGCATGAAGTTCCTCACTCCATGTGAAGTTGCCCGGCGCAAAATCGGGAAATACTTCAGGCAGGCACGCCTCGAACTCGTCAGGTGTCACGCGATCTGGATATACATAAAAGTAAGCCTGATATTTAGGGTCTCCGTTTTCGGCTCGCACCGCCCATTCGTGTTCACGCGCAACATGGTTAAGGACAAGATCAATAGTGAGGGTGATCTCGTTGTCGTGAAGTTTCTCCGTTAGTTCCGCTAAGTCCTTCATGGAACCAATTGCGGGGTTGACCTCGCGGTAGTTCATGACCGCGTATCCGCCGTCATTTTCTCCGGGGCGTGGTTGCAGCAATGGCATCAAATGTAAATAGGTGATTCCAAGGGATTTGAGATAAGGGATTCTCTTAGCCACGCCATTGAGGTCTCCTGCAAACCGGTCAGTGTAGGCGACATAGCCGACAGCTTTTTCACTCTGAAACCAATCGGCCGGCTGGGCTAGATCACGGGCTTTGAGTTTCTTGGTGCGTTCACTGTAGTTCCGTTCAGCAATGGCAATTACGCTGGCGTAAACCGAATCTGGATCTGTGAAGCCGAGGTCGTCGAGACCCAGTCGAATATCAGGGCCGAAACTCGCCAGGCGCCTGGCAAATTCCGATGGCATACCTAGAAGGGTTCCGTGAAGTCGAGGGTTGAATTTACAGTTGAATACTGTGAATTTGGTGCGTAGTGGTGCTCGCTCTTGATCTCACGAATTGTCTTGCTCTTGCTCCGCATGACAATCGAATTCGTAGTTGGGCCATTATGGCTGTAACGGACTCCTTGGAGTAATTCACCATCGGTGATTCCTGTCGCACAGAAAAAGTTGTTGTCACCCGTTACTAGGTCCCGTGTATCCAAAATTCGGTCAAGGTCGTGACCCGCATTGATCGCTTTGTCTCGCTCCGCTGCATTGGTTGGCCAGAGTTTTCCTTGGATCTCACCACCGAGAGCCGTCATGGCGCACGCCGCGATGATTCCTTCCGGTGTTCCACCGATTCCCATCAAGACATCGATCCCAGTATTTGGTCGAGCGGCCATGACAGCTCCGGCAACGTCACCGTCAACGATGAACTTAATGCGAGCACCTGCTTCTCGAATCTCCCGAACCAATGCGTCATGTCGCGGTCGATCCAGTAGGCATACGGTTAGTTCGGAAACCGATTCACCTTTCGCTTTCGCAATTTGTGCCAGGTTCCATGCGGTTGGTGCCTCAATGTCAATTGAGCCGGCTGCTTCAGGCCCGACCACGAGCTTCCTCATGTAAAAAACAGCGCTGGGATCAAACATCGTTCCGCGGTCTGCAACGGCGATTACAGAAATCGCATTTGGCATTCCTTTTGCAGCGAGTGTGGTGCCATCAATCGGGTCAACGGCAACATCTGCTGCGGCACCCGTGCCGTCGCCAATTTGTTCACCGTTGAACAGCATTGGAGCTTCGTCTTTCTCCCCTTCGCCGATCACCACGATTCCGTTCATGGAGACCCCACTGACAAGGGTGCGCATCGCATTGACCGCGGCTCCGTCGGCACCGTTCTTGTCACCCCGCCCTACCCACCGAGCCGCGGCCATGGCTGCAGCTTCGGTTGCGCGAACTAGTTCGAGGGCCAGATTCCGCTCGGGTCCCACCTTCTCGTTGGTCTCACTTGAATCCATGCCGACAGCGTAGCGGTGTTGGGTGAGCCACAAGTCGAGTAATGAAGCATTATTGGGTTGTGACTACGCCTGTTCCTACCGGAAAACGTAATGCGCGGATGCGACACACCGTGCGAGACATGGTTCTCTCACTTGCCGTGGTGCTCGGCGTTATTGGCCTAATCATGTTGTTAACCAGTACGCCAAATCCGGATCCGGTCCGAGAGGTTGATCCCATCTCAACTTTCACACTAGCGAGCGCACAGGCGAGTTTCCCTGTTGTCATCCCGGAACTGGATGGATTGAGGGCGACAAGTGTTCGTTGGGAGCCAACACAGTATTCACAATCAGAACCCGTTTGGCATGTCGGTTTCGTAACCGCGAGCGAAGAGTATTTGCAGGTTGCGCAGTCCGCCACTACCGACGAAAAATTTCTTTCTAATGAACTTTTGGGAGTGACGGCCTCTGGGGAAGAAACGATCTCTGGGCAGAGTTGGCTCATATTTGACGGAGGTAACTCTCGAGCCATGGTGAATGTGACACCGAAGGCAACAACCGTAGTGAGTGGCACCTTGGAATTGGTCGAGCTGAAAGAAGCAGTCGAGTCGCTTAAGACTCTTCCTGTGGTGGAGTGACGCGCTCGCTTGCAGCGGTGAGCCACTGCTCACAAATTTGAGCCAATTCTTCACCTTTTTCCCACAGGGCTAATGACTCTTCTAAACTCTGGCCTCCCCTTTCAAGTTGTGTTGAGATTGCCGCAAGTTCGTCCCTTGCTTGCTCATATCCGATCACTTCGCTCTTAGCCATTTCATTCCTTACTTTGTGTTAATAATTCGAATTGCAGAGAACTCACCGACACTGACCCTGATGAGAACGCTTTGGTCTACTTTCACTTGGGATTCCTGCCGAATAATTTCACCGGATTCGCCTTGCACGATCGCATAGCCGCGTTCGAGCGTGGCGGCAGGTGAGAGGGCCCTGATTTGTGCACGAAGATGTGCAATAGCAGTTGATTCACTTTCAATTAGGTGGATAACGCGCTGGTTCATGCGATGTCGAATGTCTTTGAGTTTCATCGAGTTCAGATCAATTAAGTTAGAGATCGCGCGTGAGTTCCTTGAACGAAGGTCTGTGATTTTCCTGCGTTCTTCAATCACCGAGGGCACGATCCGTTTTGCGGCATCGGTTGG
>DKME01000123.1:0-9227 GCA_002469525.1 Actinobacteria bacterium UBA7422 | reverse complement strand
CCAATCGCGCTTACAATAGGAGTCCTCGCCGCACTTGCTACCCGCAATAGCGCTTCATTGCTGAATGGCAAAAGGTCTTCCATGCTCCCACCACCGCGTGCGATCACAATCACGTCAAGGTTTAGAGCGTCGAGTTCCTTAAGGGCTGCCGACACTTCGGACACGGCATTGGCTCCTTGAACGGCAACTTCCCTAATCTCAAAGTCGGCCCCTGGCCAGCGATCCTTTGTATTGGTTAGGACGTCATGCAGTGCATCGCTTTGACGTCCGGTGATAAGGCCAATTCGTCTTGGTAAGAACGGTAGTGACTTTTTACGCTCGGGGGAAAACAACCCTTCAGCGGCCAGTTTTTCCTTCAACACGGCTAGCTGCGCGAGTAGCTGGCCGATACCGACCGCTCGAATCTCGCGCGCGAAAATACTTAATGAACCATTTGCGGCATAGAAATCGAATCGGCCGTACACAATAACTCTTTGGCCATTGGCGAGCGGTGGGTCCATGGCCCCGATCAGTGCCGAATTCACTTTTACTGTGAGAGAAAACTCAGCTTCGGTATCCCTTAGGGTGATGAACTGCATTCCAGCACCAGGCCGAACCTTGTATTGAGCGACCTGGCCCTCGATCCAAATCGAGCTGAGACGGTTGATGTAGTCGTTGAGGAGATTAGAGATCACACGCACGGGAGCGGGTGATTGCTCCGAAGTCTCCAATGCCACCTGCGCAGCCTAAGCGGGCACCGGGTCTTATGCCTACGATAGTGCCATGGCTTCGACGAAAAAAGTTCTGTTGGCGGCTCCGCGCGGCTACTGTGCTGGTGTTGACCGAGCAATCCTCACGGTGGAAAAAGCCCTAGATCTGTATGGCGCGCCACTGTACGTTCGCAAGGAGATTGTTCACAATAAGTTCGTTGTTGAGTCTCTCGAGGACCGAGGAGTTATTTTCGTTGAGGAACTTGACGTCGTTCCTGAGGGTTCAACCGTTATTTTTTCGGCGCACGGAGTGGCACCGAGTGTTCACCAGGAAGCGGCCGAACGTTCCCTGAAGACAATCGATGCAACGTGTCCGCTTGTTACCAAAGTTCACGCTGAAGCTAAACGTTTCTCTAACGAGGGGCTTGACATTATTTTGATTGGTCACGCAGGCCACGAAGAAGTTGAAGGGACCATGGGGGAGGCTCCAAACTCGATTACGTTGGTTCAAAACCCCGAAGAGGCTCGCAACCTTGAAGTCGAGAACCCTGAAAAACTCATTTGGCTTTCCCAGACGACACTCTCAGTTGACGAAACAATTCAGACCGTGGACGTCCTGAAAGAGCGCTTCCCTGAAATGGCGAGTCCGCCGAGTGACGACATTTGCTATGCAACCCAAAACCGTCAAACTGCGGTGAAAGCAATGTCACCTCATTGCGACGTCGTTATTGTCGTGGGTTCGGGCAACTCTTCTAATTCGGTTCGCTTGGTGGAAGTTGCTCTCGACGCTGGCGCAAAGGCTTCCTATCGGGTGGACAGTTTCCGTGAACTCAGAAGTGAGTGGGTTGACGGAGCATTGACTGTCGGGGTAACCAGTGGGGCATCCGTTCCCGAACTCCTCGTTCACGAAGTAATCACCTGGTTGTCCGGTCATGGGTTCAATGACTGTGAGGAAGTACGAACCGCCGAAGAGACCCTCATGTTTGCCTTGCCACCTGAATTGCGCCGGGATATCAAAGCGGCAGCAGCTCAGCAATAGCAATAGTTGCAAGAAATGTCAGCGCGATGAGCGCCGGCGGAATGCGACAACACCGAGGGCAATAATCGTTGATCCGATCACCCAGTACCAGTTGTTCCCTAGAACAAAGAACACGGTAACGAAGCGATTGATCAAGGATGTGTCGGTAACGTTAATTTGACCTACCGTAATTGCCATGACGAAAAATGCGATGGCTGGAGCAAAAATAGCCTGCGAGTCGTCCTGTGCCCGGACTGCCAGGCTCCCAAAAATGGTAGCGACTAAAAGCCCGAATCCAGAAAGTGCGCCAGGCTCCCCACCAAAAATCAAGACGTCGAGCAAACCGAAAACCAGAGTTACACCAATTGTGATTCCATACACGTAGAGCGCACCCAAGGAGCCGAACACTGCCCCACGTTGGGTGTATTGAGTGTGTTGAGTACTGCGTTCTTCTCGCGGGATAACCGGTGGCGATACGTGTCCGGCACGTTCTGGAACAGGCGAATGCATTGCAATCCCGACTTCGCTGACATGTTCCGATTCTGGCCGGACATCCACTCGTTCAAGTGTTCGCAACTTGGACGTCCGAGCTGAAGAAAGTGCGAGCAGCGCCTCTTCATTTCCCTGCACACCTTGACTTCTGAAAACCCGACCGGTTTCAATTGGGCCAACTGACCTGGGCTCGACTACCGCGACCTCGTCCTCGACCTCAAAGTTTTGCACTGGAGGGACTGGCTCGTCGGGGCGGAATAGGGCCTCGTATTCGTCCCCGGGTTGATCAGTCACTGGCTCAGGTTACCTAATCAGGCTCTGGGAGTTCAGAAGCGAACACTTCAAGGACCGGTGTGTCCGTGAGAGCGCTCTCGTTTTTGCTTCCCCTGACCCCTAGCGCGGTCAATGCGCGCCCAGTTGGGCGAAGCCGGGCGTCAACTGAACGAACGGCACTGTTGTAGTGCCCAACGGAGGAATTTAGTGACTTGCCAAGGCTGGCGAGATGGCCGAGTACCACGTCAAGCCGGGAATAAAGATCCCGAGAGAGTTTGGCAATTTCCTGCGCCTGCTCAACCATGTCACTGTTTTGCCAGCCGAGTGAGACAGCCCGCAGCAATGCAAACAAAGTCGTGGGAGTTGCCGGAACGATATTACGACTGAAGGCAAAGTCAAGCAGGTCGGGGCGTTGGTTAAGAGCTGCTTCCAGGAGCGCCTCGGAAGGTAAAAACATGACAACAAAGTCAACGGACTCTGTGACCTCAGCGGAATACGCTTTTCGACTCAGTTGTTCAACATGGCGAACTACCGCGTCCGCGTGCGCTGTCAGAAGCGCATCGATACTTTCCTCAGACTGATTCCCCGCGCTACGAAGGAATGACTCCATTGGCGTTTTTGCATCAATCAAAATACAACGTCCATTGGAAAGCATGACTTGTAAATCCGGGCGTAATTGACCTTGGGCACTGTCAATCGTGTTTTGGTCTAAGAAGTGAACGCGTTTGATCATGCCGGCAGCTTCGACTAACCGTGTGAGTTCCATTTCCCCCCACTGCCCGCGCGCTCCTGATCGGCTGAGCACCGAGCTGAGTTGCTGCGCCTGGGTCTTTACTTCCGAAACCGAACGAAGCAGGCTCTCAGATTGGTTCGCGAGTGACCGGGTGAGTTCAGTTTGCAAGGAAGCTGAAGCCTGTGCCGAAGAGATCTGTTGGGCAGAGACCGAGTTCGTGATTCGGTCAACGGCGTCTGAGAGGGAACTAAGGCCGCTCTCAAATTCTGGAACGCTAGAGGAGTCCTTGCCTCGAGATCCGAGGAAGTAACCGAACCCAATTGAAATAAACACGAGAATAATTACAGCAATAATTACAACGACGAGCAGCGCGAGTGAATCCATCCGTCGATACTGACATGTATGACCGACATTTAGGTTGATTGAGTCTCAATCTAGACTCGCGGCCGTGGGACTAACTCTTGGAATCGTCGGCCTGCCCAATGTGGGCAAATCAACCCTGTTTAACGCATTGACAAAGAACGATGTCCTTGCCGCGAATTACCCCTTCGCAACTATCGAGCCCAACACGGGCGTGGTCGGCGTGCCCGATTCCAGGCTGAATGACTTAGCCAAAGTGTTCGGTTCTGAGAAGATCATCCCGGCCAGTGTTACGTTCGTTGATATTGCTGGAATTGTGAAAGGCGCATCCGAAGGTGCTGGTCTCGGCAACAAGTTCCTTGCGAATATCCGCGAGTCTGACGCGATCTGTCAGGTTCTGCGCGCTTTCACTGATGACGACGTTGTCCATGTCGAAGGCCGGGTCTCTCCCAAAGAAGATATGGAAACCATCAATACCGAATTAATTTTGGCCGACATGCAAACTCTTGAAAAAGCGATCCCACGACTGGAAAAAGAATTGCGGCTCGATAAATCTAAGGCGATCGTTTTAGAGGCCGCGGAGAAAGCCCAAGAGATTCTCAACAGTGGCAAGACTTTGTTCAGCGCGAGATTTGATTCGGAACCAATTCGTGAACTTTTCTTACTCACAGCCAAGCCATTTGTGTATGTGGTCAACGCAGACGAAGAAGAGCTGTCCAATAGTGATTTCCGGAATGAAATGAAGGAACTTGTCGCTCCGGCCGAGGTAGTGTTCTTGGATGCAAAAATTGAATCTGAATTAGTTGAAATTTCTGATGAAGAAGCGTTGGAACTGCTTCAATCAGTTGGGCAAACCGAATCTGGTCTTAAGGCGTTAGCCCGGGTGGGCTTTGATGCTCTCGGACTTCAGACCTATCTCACGGCAGGGCCAAAAGAGGCGCGAGCCTGGACGATTCCTCACAATGCAACCGCCCCTGAAGCTGCTGGTGTCATCCATACTGACTTCCAAAAGGGCTTTATTAAAGCTGAAGTTGTATCTTTTGACGACCTGATGGGCGCCGGTTCTATGAGCGAGGCAAAGTCACGTGGCAAAGTTCGCATTGAAGGCAAGGACTACATCATGGCCGATGGCGACGTGGTGGAGTTCCGCTTCAACGTGTAAACATCGGTCTGTTTGTCCGTTAGGCGTCAAATAAACCTTCACTGAGATATTTGATCCCGGTGTCACAGGCAACTGCGACCACGGTGTCGTTTGGTCCCAGTTCCTGAGCAATTGCAATTGCGCCGGCTACGTTCATACCGGTGGACGTTCCGGCAAATATTCCCTCTTTACGGGCAAGTTCGCGGGAGGTTTCCCGAGCTGTTTCCTCGTCAATTGTCATGACCCGGTCGTAATTCTTTGGGTCAAGTTGTGCGGGGACGAAGCCCAAGCCGACGCCTTCAACCCGGTGGGATCCCTTTACGCCACTGCTAAGAATCGGAGAAGACGCGGGTTCAAGTGCAATCAATTCAACCTGAGCCCCAGCTTTGCGAAAGGCTTGCGACGCCCCCATTAATGTGCCTGCGGTACCCACTGTGTCACACATGGCCGTAATCCCATCTGCGCCGAGCGCCTCGAGGAATTCTGTTCCGAGTTTCTCGAACCCCTTGAGCATGTCAGGGTTGTTCAGTTGATCGGTGTAGAAAGTTCCTGGTTCCTGTGCGATCTCAGCTGCCCGATCCACCATGGCTTGGATCAAGGCTCCGGTGATCCCCCCGTCAAAGGCTTCAATGATTTCTAGTTCGGCACCAAGTGCGCGCATCATGTGGATTTTCTCCTGGGAAAAAGCATCTGAGGTCACCAAACGAAATCGATACCCTTTTACACTGCAAATTAATGCCAACGCGGTGCCAGTACTTCCTCCGGAGTATTCGACGACGCTCATTCCAGGTGTCAGGTGGCCTCGTTCCTCGGCCCCTTCAATCATTGCCAGAGCCATGCGGTCCTTTTTAGAACCGGTGGGGTTCATGTATTCGAGTTTCAGGTAGATCGCCGCACCACCGACAGGTGACATTTGCCCGAGATGAACAAGAGGAGTGTTTCCAATTGAATCCAATACGCTTCCAAAAACATGGGTGCTCATAGTCCAAGGTTACTCAGCTAATTGGCCCAAAAGTTAATCTGGGATTGAAAATTCCCACGTGATTTCCGCACCGGTCCCTGGGAGCTCAACAAAACCATTTCGTGCAAGAGCTTTTTGACTCGGGATATTGAGTGGATCAGTTTTGGCACATAGTTGCGTTACTCCTCTTGTGCGCGCGATTTCTATTAGACCTGCGATCGCCTCAGTTCCGAGCCCTTTTAGGCGCTCGCTCTCTACCAACTCGTAACCAATCTCTCTTGCATGAATAGCAGCGTCAATGTGCTCGCCCCTAAAGCCAATGCTGCCGATTGCTAGTCCAGTTGATCGTGATCGCAATGCAAAAAGCATGGGGACTTCTTGTGAAGAATCAAGCTGAGCAGTTAACGAAAGGTTCGCAATCATGGTGTCGCCTTTGGTGGGGTAGTCGTCAACCCAGGTCTTACCCTGACGATTGTTATGGGCGATGTCTTCTAGTTCATAATTAAAATCAATGAAGTCCAGCCGAGTTGTCTGGTGGAGTGGTTCAACAACTTCGATACCCACTTCGCGCCACTTGTCGACTGCGGCGTCCGCGTCATGTGAAGCGACGAGAATGAAGTCGGTGTCAAATGTGCTCACAACAAAGATGCCCAGGTGTGAATCGGCGAGAACTTGCGAGATTTGGGCGATGACCCCGGTAAGCGTGAACTCCATAGTTCCGGCCACTCGAAACGCGCACCAATTATCCGAGCGCTCCATGACGCCAACTTTTGGTGCCTCACCGGTAACGCAGACCAGGGAAAGTTCGTCGTAGGTTTTAGTGATCGACCAGAAGTCCGTATCCGCAGGAATTACAGGATTCGGGCCTTCAGAATCGAGTTTGAGCACCGAGTAGGTTTGTAGTTGCCGGATTAAAAGCACGCCGAAGTCTAGCGTTTGGCACCCATGTGAAATGAAAATGTGATAAACGCCTATTGTGCGCTAGTGACTTTCCGCTCAGATTTACGCAATGTTGCCATCATTGCCCACGTTGACCATGGCAAAACCACGCTCGTAGACGCCATGCTGTGGCAGTCCGGGGCTTTTCGGGAAAACCAGGACGTGAATGACCGGGTCATGGACTCGATGGATCTAGAGCGCGAAAAGGGAATCACGATCCTTGCCAAGAACACATCGGTGCGCTACATGGGTCCGTCCGCTCCCGAAGAGGGCATGACTTTCAACATTATTGACACCCCCGGTCACGCTGACTTTGGTGGCGAAGTTGAGCGCGGACTTGAAATGGTCGACGGGGTTGTGCTCCTAGTCGATGCTTCTGAGGGCCCATTGCCCCAGACCCGCTTTGTGCTGCGCAAGGCACTCCAGAAGAACCTTCCCGTGGTGCTGGTGATTAATAAGGTTGACCGCCCAGACTCGCGAATCGCCGAAGTAGTCGACGAAGCGTATGAACTCTTCCTTGACCTTGATGCAAATGAAAAGCAGATTGAATTCCCAATCGTGTACACCAGCGCTAAGGCTGGCCGGGCTTCTTTGACGCGACCGGCTGACGGTGGAATGCCCGAAGAAGAAGACCTCGAGCCCCTATTTCGTACCTTGGTCGAAACGATCCCAGCTCCGACCTACACCGAGGGCGCACCGCTACAAGCCCACGTCACCAACTTGGACGCGTCCCCTTATTTGGGTCGATTGGCGCTGTGCCGTGTCCACCAAGGCACGATTAACAAAGGTCAGCAGGTGGCTTGGATACAGGCCGACGGAACCGTCAACCGTATGAAAGTTGTTGAACTTCTCATGACCGAAGCGTTGACCCGTGTTCCAGCCGACAGTGCCGGACCCGGAGACATTATCGCCATCGCGGGGTTCCCTGAGATCACAATTGGTGACACCTTGGCTGACCCAGAAGACCCCATCGCGCTTCCCGTAATTACGGTTGACGAACCTTCGATCTCCATGACAATCGGTATCAATACCGGACCGCTCGCTGGCCGTAGTGGTGGAAACAAACTCACCGCTAACATGGTGAAAGAGCGACTGCAAGCCGAAACGATCGGTAACGTCTCGATTCGTGTTTTGCCAACTGAGCGTCCCGACACGTGGGAAGTCCAAGGCCGAGGCGAACTTCAGCTCGCGATCCTGGTAGAAATGATGAAACGCGAAGGCTTCGAGTTGACCGTTGGTAAACCACAGGTCGTCACCCGACTCGTTGATGGCAAACTCCACGAACCTGTTGAGCGACTCTCTGTTGACATCCCCGAGGACTACCTTGGTGTTGTCACCCAACTTATGGCACTTCGTAAGGGCCGCATGGACCAAATGATCAACCACGGAACGGGTTGGGTTCGCATGGACTACCTGGTTCCCGCTCGCGGTTTAATCGGCTTCCGAACAGAATTCCTCACAGAAACTCGTGGAACTGGGCTCCTGCATCACGTATTTGACAAGTACGAGCCATGGTTTGGCGAATTACGCACTCGCCCGACCGGATCCTTGGTCGCTGACCGAACTGGGCCCACCACCGGATTTGCTCTGGCAAACTTGCAGGAGCGAGGCACGATGTTTGTTGGACCGGGCACCGAGGTCTACGAAGGCATGGTCGTGGGGGTCAACTCCCGCAGTGACGACATGGATGTCAACCCCACCAAGGAAAAGAAACTCACGAATATGCGCCAGTCGTCCGGTGACATTCTCGTTCCTTTGATCCCTCATAAGCAGCTTTCCCTAGAACAGGCACTTGAGTTCTGCCGTGAAGACGAATGTGTTGAAGTTGCGCCTTCGGCTGTCCGGATTCGCAAAGTGATCCTTGATGCTGGCGAGCGCCAGCGCGCGGGCCGCAACAAAGCCAAGGGTTAGGAATCCTCTCGACAACATTTTATTGCTGTTGCAAGTGTTCTTGAAAGAATTCAAGTTCAGCGAGCATCAAGTTCTCAGCGACAATTTCTTGTGGTGTCATGTGTGTCACTCCAGAAAGCGGCAGCACCGAGTGGGTTTTTCCCGCAGCAAGAAGTGCACTTGAAAGTCGAAGTGAGTGTGCCACAAGCACGTTGTCGTCCGCTAACCCATGAATTATCAGAAGTGGGCGCTCTAGCATGTGTGCCCTTTCAATCAAGGACGTTGCTTGGTATTGATCGGAATTTTCACCGGGGGTACCTAGGTAGCGCTCGGTGTACGCCGTGTCATAAAGCGCCCAGTCGGTAACGGGTGCACCCGCAATTCCCACCTTGAAAATATCTGGGCGTTCCATCACTGCAAGTGCGGCAAGGTACCCACCAAATGACCAGCCGTGGATACCAACTCGGTCAAGGTCAAGGTCTGGGTACCTGCTTCCAAGTTCGATGAGGGCATCAACTTGATCTTGGACAACTATCCTCGCGAGGTCACCAGAAATGCTGTATTCGAAATTGGGGCCGTGACCTGGAGTGCCACGATTGTCAGTGACTATCACCGCGAATCCCTGATTTGCTAGCCACTGATCCGAGAGGAAAGCAGCGCCGGACGCGAGCACCCGTGAGTGTTGTGGCCCACCGTATGGCGCAAGAATGACGGGAATTCGTGTTCCCTGC
>DKME01000172.1:26075-29862 GCA_002469525.1 Actinobacteria bacterium UBA7422 | reverse complement strand
ACACTGACCGAACTCCGCGAAGAATTTGAACAACTGCAGCCAGGTGACAGTGCGGAGTGGTTCCTGATTCTGGGAGCCGATGCCTACCGGGATTTTCCTCAATGGAAAGAACCGGAATTGATTTCGCGTGAAGCCAGCATCTTGGTGGTTGCTCGCCCAGGAGAGAATCACACCCAACACGAAAGCTTCCCCTGCACCTTCATTGACATTCCTGGCTGGGAGATCTCCAGCAGCGGGATTCGTCAGCGATTGGAGCAAGGCGATTCAATTGAAGGACTTGTCACGCCATCAGTTCGCAAATACATCACACAGCACAATCTCTACGCAAGCAGTCCTAAAACTGCCAACCATGGCACAACCAACTAGATAGGAAACACCAGTACATGCCCGCATTACAAAGTGCAATTGATTCAGCATTGGTCGCAGCCCACGCTGCCGCAGACAAACTTGCAACCGACATTGTGATTCTTGACGTGAGCGAGCAACTCGTGATCACGGATTGCTTCGTCCTATGTTCGGGCGCAACTGACATTCAAGTCCGAGCGATTGTCAACGCGATCGAAGAAGCCCTCCACCTTGCGGGGGAGAAGAAATTGCGCAAGGAAGGAGCGGGTGAAGCTACTTGGGTGCTTATTGACTACGGCGACATTGTGATCCACGTTCAATTAGCCGAAGAACGAATCCACTACGCCCTCGAACGGCTCTGGAAAGACTGCCCCGTAATCCCGCTGCCCGCAACAATCAACACCGAACGCTAAGTGAGTCGACTGTGACGCTTTCTCGCAAAGTTGTGTTCTGGCGCCACGGGCGTACCGAGTGGAATGCCCAACGCAGGTTCCAAGGGCAAACTGACATTCCATTAGACGAGGTTGGCCTGGAGCAGGCAAGTGATGCGGCTCGACTATTAGTCGGAGTGAGACCAACCCGGATCATCTCCTCTGATCTGTCTCGCGCAGCCAGTACAGCAAGTGCCTTAGCGGAATTAGTGAATCTTGATGTTCGCACCTTCGCGGGTCTACGCGAGACAAACGCGGGCACGTGGGAAGGGCAAACCCGAGAAGCACTCATTGCCAATCACGGTGACGAACTCGCGGCCTGGGCTGCCGGATCCAATTTGCGACCTGGCGGGGGAGAGACTCGCACCGAAGTTGCTCAACGGGTAATCAACGTGATCAATGACGAACTAACAACGATCAGTGAGCGTGAGACGCTGGTGGTGGTTACCCACGGTGGCAGTGCCCGAGCGGCAATAGCGATGATGATGGAACTGCCACCGGAACACTGGGCAGCACTCGGTGTGCTGAGCAATTGTGCGTGGTCGGTCCTCAGCGAAAAGGATTCCCAATTCGGTCCCGCGTGGCGCCTGCAGGAATACAACGCCAAGTCGCTTCCCGTTCCTGCCCTAGGAGATGACCGCTAGCAGGACACGGATATGCTTTCCCCTCGCCCAGAATCACAACACCAAAAACTAAATATCCCTTCAAGGGGCTGTGGCGCAGCTGGTAGCGCACCTGCATGGCATGCAGGGGGTCAGGGGTTCGAGTCCCCTCAGCTCCACCAATTTAAGTCGAGGCGCATTGTCCGGGCTGATCCGCTGCGTCAAACCTATAGCTCAATCCCGTCAGCATCACAATGTCCGAATGCCTGGGACAACCTCCTGCTCATTCAATGCCTGGTCAATCGGAACAGGCCATGCGCTCACTCAACAGGAATAACTCGAATCGCAAACACTCATCACAGTTTTCCCCCCTGATATCCCCTCTAGTTCTTCGTCACTCACATCCGCGTCGGGGCCGTCCTTGGGCACGGCGTAGTGCGCACCGGCTGCCTTCTCTTGACCTGCCTCTGCAGGAGTTGCATCCGACATTTTGAACCTCCTTGGTCAGCACGAGAGCAACACCCGTCTCGCTGACCGTTACTCACTGGACGGTACTCACTGAACGGTACTCACTGGCCTAGGACGCATCACCGTGAAAGCACGGTAAATGTGAAGCCTCTTACTGATGCTGACATATCGCAGCGCGCATTTCCAACAGGCCTACCGGTCCGGGCATTTGCACCTGTAGTCGCTATTTGACGAACACCGGCGGTACTCGTTGGGTTGCTAGCAATTAAGTGCGCAGACGCAAAGTAGTGCTGTTCGAATAATTCTCAGGTTACTTTGGCCGTAGGTGTGTCATCAGCTTTCCATGATCGTAGAGTTGGCTCGTTAATGTTTAGCAGTCTATGAAAGGTTTCCCGTGTCACTCACCCTCCCAGCAACCGTTCGTACCCAGGCATATATCGGGGGTCAGTTTGTTGATTCGTTAAGTGGTGAAACGTTTGACTCACTGGCGCCGGCTACCGGTCAGGTGATTACTCGGATTGCTGCTTGTGCGGAAGGAGACGTTGATCGTGCGGTTGCTTCGTCCCGAGCCGCATTTGAGTCAGGGGTGTGGAGTAAGAAATCTCCCGCGGAGCGCAAAGTGATCTTGATGAAGCTTGCAGACTTGATAGAAGAAAATGCAGAAGAGCTGGCGGTAACCGAGTCAATTGATGCCGGTAAGCCGATCACCGAGTGCCGCACATTTGATATCCCTGATGTTGTCAACACTATGCGCTGGTATGCCGAGTTGGCGGACAAAGTATTCGGCAAGATCTCACCGACAGGCCCTGACGCGCTAGGCATGATTGTCCGTGAACCAATCGGTGTTGTTGGTGCGGTGCTGCCGTGGAACTTCCCGGCCGCGATGTTGGCGTGGAAGCTTGGGCCGGCGTTAGCTGCTGGTAACTCGATTGTTGTTAAGCCCGCTGAATTGTCGTCATTGACCACATTGCGTATCGCTGAACTTGCAAGCCAAGCTGGCGTTCCCGACGGTGTGTTCAACGTGATTACCGGCCTAGGTCACGTTGCAGGTAAAGCACTCGGGCTTCACATGGACGTGGACCTCATTGCTTTTACCGGGTCAACGGAAGTTGGTCGTTTCTTCCTGCAGTATTCAGCCCAAAGCAATATGAAGGAAATTGTGCTTGAGATGGGTGGCAAGAGCCCCCAGATTGTGATGCCCGATTGCGTGGACAAGATCGACACGATCGCAGCCGAACTCGCAGAAGGTTCGTTCTGGAACACCGGCCAAAACTGCAGTGCTGGCTCACGCATCCTGGTTCATAATTCGATTCGCACTCAGATTGTTGAAGCACTTGCCAAAGTCGCCAACAGTCGCGTTGTGGGGGATCCCTCCGACCCCGACACAGCCCTTGGACCGGTAATCGAAGAAGCTGCTTTGGATCGAATCTTGGGTTACGTGGCCGGGGCCAAGAAGCAAGGCGCCGAAGTTGCTTGCGGGGGAGAGCAACTCTTTGAGGAAACCGGTGGCTGGTTTGTTGGGCCTACGATTCTTAATGGCGTGACGCCTGACATGACCGTCGCACAAGAAGAAATCTTTGGACCAGTTGTTTCTGTGATTGGTTTTGACACAGAGGAAGAAGCAATAGAGCTTGCTAACGGCACCGAATACGGCCTTGCCGCTGTGATTTATACCGATCAGCTTGAAACCGCAATCCGCATGGCCCGTGCAGTTCGAGCCGGAACGGTCGCAATCAACGGCTACTCCGAAGGGGATATCAGTACTCCATTTGGTGGTTACAAAATGTCAGGCTTCGGTGGCCGCGACAATGGTATTGAAGCCCTCGAGCAATACACCGAGCTCAAGACAATCTGGATCACCCTTCGCAATGCCTGAGTAGGAATGCAGAATTCCGGCCTTATATTCCATGTTAAAGGCAATAACATGGAATAAGAACCCCG
>DKME01000172.1:0-26021 GCA_002469525.1 Actinobacteria bacterium UBA7422 | reverse complement strand
AGGACCCGATCAGGATCAGCGGGAAACCGACTACAAGTCCGAGGGTGATCGGTTCGCTGAGCACGATCACGCCCAGGATCACGGCAACGGCAGGGTTTATGTAGGTGATGACTGTGGTGCGGGCTGGTCCAACTTCGGCGACGAGGGAGAAAAACAGGATGAAAGCCAAGGCTGTGCATATGGCTCCCAAGACGGCAACGGCAAGCCAGACATTGAGCGGAACGGTCTCGGTCGGGCGACTGATAAACGCAAAAGGTGCATAGATAATTGTGTTGATCGCGGTCGCCATTGCGATTGCTGCCAATGCGGGTGCGGTGGAAAGCTTTTGGGACACAATGATCGGGCCGAGGGCATAACCGATCACGGTAATGATCAGGAGCGATGCTGACAGTAACTCACCGCCGGTGAGATCAAAGCCCACGAGGGACGCGACCCCTAGGATTCCCACGGCTAGGCCGGCTACCCGCATGCCGGTAATTCGGTCGTCGATCCCAAGCCGCCACGCAAAAATCGCACTGACAATAGGCACGGCTGCGATCAGCAAACCGGTCATCGAGCTACTTAACCGAAGCTCTGCGAAGGTGAGAGCCCCGAACGGGAAAGTGATTTCAACGATTGCGAAGACAAAAACCCATTTCCAATGACCCTTGAGCTGTCGCAAATAGCCACGCTTAATCACCACGGGCATCAAGATCATTGCAGCCAGGAGAACGCGCAAGAAGATGATGACTTCAGGAGAGAGGTACTCAACGCTCACCTTGATCAAAAGGTAGGGCAGACCCCAAATGAGACCAAGGCTGAGGAACAGGATCGCACCGCGTTTAGTCATGACGGCACACTAGGGGAGTGGATCCAAGTCAGCTTCTCCGCCATGTGTTGGTGCTGGGAGACTCACTTGCCTTCCAAGGTCCCCAAGGAATCGTCTCTCCGAGTGACCCCCGGTTGTTTCCTAATGTTGCTGCAAGCCAACTGGCTTTACGTCTTGGAGTCCCTGTAGAAATTGACCTTGTCGCGCGCGAAGGCTGGACCTGCCGTGACTCGTGGTGGGCGTTAACAAAAGATCCCGTTGTGTTCGGAAACTACCTGCCCCGCGCCAGTGCCGCGATAATCGAAGTTGGCGGCATGGACCAGTTGCCAGCTGTAATACCGACATATTTGCGGGAAGGAATGCCATATGTGCGCCCCGGCGGACTGCGTCGGCGGACCAGGCGGCTTTACCGCGAAGTCGCGCCCAAAATCATGGGTGTCACCGGTGGGCTCATGCGACAACTTCCCCAGAGCGCCACCGATCGGTATCTCACTAGAATCGTGCAGGCGGTTCGGGCGATTTCAGGGGACATTCCCATTATTGCCATGACACCTTCTCCCCATGACAGTTCGTATTACCCCTCCCAGAAGTATCACGCCGCCGCTCGAGCGTCAGCATTTAGTTGGGCAGCCTCAATGAGCGTTCCTATTGTGGACATCGAAAATATTGTTCTCGAAGGTCTTGCTAGTGGTGCCGCGAATCCCGACGGAATGCATTGGGCTTGGGACACCCACGAACGGATCGGTATTGAGCTCGCCTCACGGATTCGCTGATCCAACTGGCATGCGAGCCGACCTGTGGTCATGAATACGGCACCAGCCGGTGCTATGTCAGCTTTCGAGGATTTACGCATCGTGCCAACGGAAACCCAGGACAGGGAAAATCAGGGCAGGGAAAACAAGGGCCTTTACGGCTCGGTAGTCTTGCCCGCGCACTCGTTTCCCGTAAATCTTGCTTGATTACACCTGCAAAAGGATGGTTGAACTCCCGTGACCGACATGGCTACCAGTTCGGATCCCCGCGACGCCGAACGCTATGACTTCACCACGATTCAGCAGCGGTGGTTGCCGGTCTGGGACGAGTTAGCGCCATTTCGTTCGGGTGACCCAACAGATACTCGCCCCAAGAAGTACGTGTGTGACATGTTCCCCTATCCCTCGGGTGATTTGCACATGGGGCACGCGGAGGCTTACGCAATCGGGGACGTGATCGCCCGCTATTGGGTGCTCAAAGGATTCAATGTTTTGCACCCAATTGGGTGGGATGCATTTGGGCTTCCAGCTGAAAACGCTGCGATCAAAAACAATACGGATCCGGGCACGTGGACGTATGCAAATATTGAACAGCAAAAAGCCTCAATGCGTAATTACGCGTGCTCATTTGATTGGGATCGGGTTCTCTATACCTGCGACCCTACCTATTACCGCTGGAACCAGTGGTTCTTTTTAGAGATGTTCAAGCGGGGCTTGGCCTACCGCAAATACAGCGCCGTTAACTGGTGCACGCAATGTCAAACGGTGCTCGCTAATGAGCAGGTTGTTGCAGGTTTATGCGAGCGGTGTGATTCACAGGTCACCAAGAAAAAACTCGCACAGTGGTATTTGCGCATTACCGACTACGCGGATCGCCTCCTTGAAGACATGGATCAACTCGAAGGTAAGTGGCCGGAAAAAGTGCTGCTCATGCAGCGCAACTGGATTGGTCGCTCACAAGGTGCCCACGTTGAGTTCGTTATTGAAGGCCGCGAAGAACCGGTGAGCGTTTACACCACTCGCCCGGACACGTTATTTGGTGCAACGTTCTTTGTCGTTGCCGCCGACTCTGATCTTGCTGCGGAACTCGCAGCAGGGACACCGGCCGAGGCAGAGTTCAACGCTTACTTGGACAAAGTCAAGGCTTCATCGGAAATGGATCGCTTGGAATCTGGTCGGGAAAAAACTGGTGTATTCCTGGAGCGCTTTGCCGTTAACCCGGTCAACGGGGAGAAGATCCCGGTATACGCGGCGGACTACGTTCTCGCGGACTACGGCACCGGCGCGATCATGGCCGTGCCCGCGCACGACCAACGTGACCTTGACTTTGCTCGCGCATTCAACTTGCCGGTGACCGTTGTCGTAGAGAGTGAAGAAGACCCACGCGAAACAGGTGTTGCAACAACCGACAACGGTGTGTTGGTCAACTCAGGACCACTCGACGGACTCACCAAAGCTGAAGCGATTCCGGCCATGATCGAACTCTTGCAGGAGCGTGAGACTGGTTCTGCTGCAACGAATTACCGCCTGCGCGACTGGCTGATCTCACGTCAGCGTTACTGGGGAACCCCGATCCCGATTATTCACTGCCAGGTGTGCGGGGAAGTTCCCGTCCCTGAAGACCAACTGCCTGTTGAGCTACCGAGTACCGAAGGTTTGGACCTGAGCCCTAAGGGTGTTTCACCCCTTGCAACCGCTGAAGATTGGGTCAATGTTGCTTGCCCCAAGTGTGGCGGTCCGGCATTGCGTGACACCGACACCATGGACACATTCGTTGATTCGTCGTGGTACTTCCTGCGGTACGCGGACTCACAAAACTCTGAGGCCGCATTTGATCCTAAGAAGGTCGCCGAGTGGTTGCCGGTTGACCAATATGTCGGTGGAGTAACCCACGCGATTCTGCACCTGTTGTATGCGCGTTTCTGGGTCAAGGTCGCCCACGACATGGGACTAGTAGATTTTGTGGAGCCATTCACGCACCTTCTGAACCAAGGCATGGTTCTCAAAGACGGAAGCGCAATGAGCAAGTCGCGTGGCAATTTGGTTCGCTTAACCGAGGAACTCGAGATCAATGGTGTTGACGCGATTCGCCTATCCATGGTGTTTGCCGGACCACCGGAAGACGACATCGACTGGGCGGAAGTGTCGCCCTCTGGTTCGCGTAAATTCTTGGCTCGCGCCTGGCGTTTGGCAGGAGATGTCACAAGTGAAGTTGGTGCTGATCCTGCAACGGGTGACTTGGCTCTGCGCAAAGCGACCCACAAAGCGATCCGCGACGGGGAACTCAACGTTGAATCAATGAGATTCAATGTGCTCATTGCCCGCATTATGGAGCTCGTGAACGCCACCCGTAAAGCAATTGACTCCGGTTGCGGACCAGAAGATCCCGCCGTGCGTGAAGCTGCTGAAACTGTGGCGATCATGCTCTCGGTTGTGTGTCCCTATACCGCAGAAGACATGTGGATGCTGCTAGGGCACGAACCAACGGTTGCTCGCGCAGCCTGGCCAACAGTTGATCAAAGTTTGCTGGTTGAAGACTCGGTCACCTGCGTTGTTCGGGTCGGTGGAAAAATCAAAGATAAACTCGAGGTGAGCCCTGACATTTCAGAATCTGAATTGGAAGCGCTGGCACTGGCATCGACTGAAGTTGTCAAGGAACTGCAGGGTCAAGAAATCCGCATGGTTGTTGTTAAGGCACCCAAACTTGTCAACATTGTTCTTTCCTAGCAGGGTTGTTGTATGAGTCGCGTTGCCGTAGTCACTGATAACAGTGCTGGGGTTCCTCTCGACCTGGCAGTTGAGCTCGGCATTGAAGTCGTTCCCGTTGACGTGATTGTTGGCGGCGAAACTCTCCCGTTGGGAGAGAGCATGGACATCGCTCAATTGATGCTCGAAGGTAAAAAAGTCACTACTTCTCGACCAACGCCTGAAGCCTTTGACCAAGTTTTCCAGGCTTTGGCAGTGCGGGGTTACGACCAAATCTTGGTGACCACATTGTCTGCAAAGCTTTCGGGAACATTCGATTCAGCGGTCATTGCAAGTAAAGACAGTTCAATCCCCGTGAACGTTTTGGATTCTGGCAGTGTCGGCCTGGGTTTAGGTTTCCCGGTATTAAATGCCGCACGTGCAGCTAAATCTGGCGCCGAGTTGGCCGAAGTTCTAGAAGTTTTGGAAAGCGGCATTAAATCTTCGCAAGTGTTTTTCTATGTCAACACTTTGGAATACCTCAAACGCGGTGGACGTGTTAGCCCCACAAGTGCTTTGTTGGGAACAGCCCTTGCCGTGAAACCGATCATGACGATCCTTGACGGTGAAATCGTTCTCAAAGAAAAGGTTCGAACACAAGCGAGGGCGCTCACCGAACTTGTTCACCTCGCGGTAGAACACGCGAAGTCACTTGACAGCGCGCACGTTGGCTTGCAGTACTTCGGGGATCGAACCCTCGTTGATCAGTGCGCGCTGATGGTTGCAGAACAATTCCCAAGCGTGGGCTTGTTGATTACGGAAGTGAGCCCGGTAGTCGGGGTGCACGCTGGGCCTGGGCTGGTGGGGATCAGTGTTGTTCAAGGAACCTGAACACGTGAAGGTGAAAGAAATAAAAAATTACTGGCGACATATCACAAGTGGTATATCGCACACTTGATATGTTCCTAATTTTTTTCACAATATTGCGAGTTGGGTGTCAGGTAATCCACAGGTGCAATATTCCCTCTACTGCTGCGACTGGATTGACCCTAGTTTCATGGAATGTTGGGAACCCGAAAAACTACGAGTACAAAGGCATCTGATCGACTCAAGCTTGCGCTGGAGGACTGGAAGTTGGCACCGCCACCGCAGGAATTTGTGGCGCCCCCCGCCAAGCGCAGGGGAGGCCGTGGTGGTCAGGAAGAACCTGAATCCCCCCAAGACCCTGCTCGGGCCGACACCGCACCAAGGTTTCGCATGGGCAATTGGGACGGTCGGAGTATTCGCCCGCTGTTTTTGATTGTCGGGGCGATCCTGGTCGTCGTTTTGGGTTTGTGGTTTCTGGGTAAACCGACTGCCATTGCACCGGTTGCCGCGGTTGCTGAATCCGAACTCGTATTAGACGCGGGTAGTTCAAGAGCTGAAGTTGTCGTGCACGTGGCGGGCGCGGTTAAAAATCCGGGGTTATACCGGCTTGTCGTCGGTGCGCGAATAGCCGATGCGATTGAAGCTGCTGGCGGAGTGAGTAAAAAGAGTGCGGCCAACTCGGTGAATTTGGCTCGTGAAGTTGTCGACGGGGAACAGATTCTGGTTGGTGCAAGTTCAGAGCCTGGTGGTGCCGGTGGTGGGATCAGTATCAACAGTTCCTCGGTGTCCGAACTCGAGGACTTACCCGGTGTCGGCCCGGTCATTGCGGCGCGGATCGTGAGCTACAGAGACGTAAATGGTCCCTTCACTTCGATTGAATCCCTCGGTGAAGTTTCAGGGATCGGTGAGTCCATTCTGGGCAGCATCCGCGATATTGCTCGACTTTAGAAATGTTTCTTGATGGACCTACGACTACTCTTCCCAGCAATTGGGTTATGGATTGGCGTTGCGGCAACGTTCTTTTTCACGGGTCAAGATCCCGACCCCGTAGTACGAAACGCTAGTTCGAAACTAGTTTTTACGCTCTTGGTGCTGGGAATTGCTTTCTTCGTTGCGTGGTTACTTGTGATCTGGCGTATGCGACCGGTGGAACTGCAATCGAATGTGTTGCGGGTCCGTGGAATTTTTACCGTTTTTGTTTTTCTTGGTTGTGTTGTCTCAGCACTTCAGATAAGTGCGCAGAGCAGTGACCCACTCGCTTCTTGGATTAATGAAAAACCAGTTGCCCAGATCTCCGGTGTGATCAGCACTGAGGTACAAACTCGAGCAACGTCAACGGCCGCCGTGTGGAAGGCCCCAGAGATGCGGGTCGTGTCCTTGGCGAGTGAAGAAATCACGGTAGGGGAGGCCACTTACTCGATTGAGTTGCCGTTCACGGTGGAAGTTGATGCGGGTGTTGTTATTCCACCCCCGGGAACTTCGGTTGTAATCACGGGGAAGTTGGGGCAGTCCTACCGGTATGGAAACTTTGCGGCTGGTGTTAGCTCGGTTGAATTGATTGAGGTGGTTGGTGAGCCAGGGTTCGTTGATGCACTCGCCCACACAATGCGAGGTGGGTTAAGCACCGCGCTCGCCGGTATCGACGACCGAGGTGGCCCACTCGTTGCGGGCCTGGCAATTGGCGACGAGTCCGCGCTCCCACCGGAGCTGAAAGACCAAATGCGACTCAGCGGCTTGGCGCACTTAACTGCAGTATCGGGTGGAAACGTTGCGATTGTGTTGGCCATGGTGATTCTGGTCAGCATGCTGCTCGGTATCCGGCTTCTCGGTCGGGTTGCCCTTTCCTTAGGAGCATTGGTCTTTTACGTGATCCTGGTTCAGCCCCAGCCAAGTGTCGTGCGGGCGGCAACCATGGGTGCAATCGTTGTGATTGCCTTTCTTGTCGGAGGGCGAACAGCAGGGCCATCAATTTTGTCGACCGCTGTAATCATCCTGCTTATTTTTGACCCGAGTCTGGGAATCTCTTGGGGCTTCGCACTTTCGGTGTGCGCGACGGGAGGGCTTGTTGTGCTGACCCCGATCTTGTTGGACTACGCACAAAAAACCCAGATTCTGGCTCGAACTCCGCCGGTGATCCTCGCCGCCGCGCTGTTAACAATCGCTGCACAAATTGCGACCCTGCCGGTGCTGATCGCAATGGGAACTCCAATTGGGCTTGGTTCGGTTCCTGCAAATATTTTGGCCATGCCCATGGTTCCGTTCATCACGGTCGGAGGGCTACTGAGTTCCCTTGCCTCTCTGGTGAGCCCTGAGTTGGCAGCCGGTCTAGCGCTTGTGAGTTCTTGGCCGGCGATCTGGATCGCGAATCTTGCTTCATTCTTTTCCGAGTGGCCTACTCTCAGCGGGATCGGTGTCCTGCTCGCACTTGCGGTGGTGGGGCTTGTCGTAGGTGTCGCTTGGTACCTGTCGCAACCGTTAATTGCGATTGGGGCAGTTATTGTTTTTCTCCTGTTCACTGTGTTGCAGGGTGCAGATTCCCTCCCTTGGAAAAACTGGCCGGGAGACTCGTGGACCCTCGTCATGTGTGACGTTGGCCAAGGTGACGGTTTGGTGCTGCGCGACCGAAGTGGGGCTGTCATAGTTTTTGATGTCGGAGGGGATGCCAAACTCATTGATCATTGTCTACGTGAGTTGGGAGTCACGGAGGTCTCAGCGATAGTGCTGACGCACTACCACCGAGATCACGTGGGTGGGATTGCAGGTGTGTTGCGCGGACGGGATGTTGGGCAAGTAATCGCAACGGGTTACCACGAGCCGAAGGAGCAGTTCGACTACGTTCTCAAAGAAATTCCATTAGAGATTCCGCAATCTGAAGTTACTGCCGGGCAGGAGTATTCCCTTGGCGGCATTGACATCAAAGTCTTGTGGCCGGCTCGCTATATCCGCGAAGGCTCGATACCCAATAACGCGAGTGTGGTTGTGCTGGCCACGATCGAAGGTCGGGTAGTCCTGTTGACCGGCGATATTGAACGCGAAGCCCAAGCAGCGATCATGCGCGAGGCAGAGAAAGTGGATGTGGACATTGTTAAAATTCCACATCACGGTTCAGCGAATTTGGACCAAGGATTCGCCGACTGGGCCAATGCGGAAATCGCTTTGATCAGCGTCGGTCAGGACAACGACTATGGGCACCCAGCAGCAGAAGCATTGGCCCAGTGGAGCGAATCGCAGATTTACCGAACCGATCAGGATGGCGCAGTTTCATTCTCACTCTCAGAGGAAGGGGTCTGGAGCGCACTCACCCAGAAGTGATGCGCATGTGCCATGCTTGGGTGTGCCTAATCGGATCACCATTGCCGTCGGAAATGAAACCGTCCTCGTTGATCGCGTGAAAGTCAGCACCCTGGCTGAGGTGACAAAGTCGGTTCCAGAAATCACCCGGATAGTAGTGGACGCTTCCCACGACGAAGTTTCTGCAAATATTGCGCAAGCATGTGCCCCAACGCTTTTCGGGGAAGATGTTGTCGTTGTCATTGAAGGAATCGACAACCTCAATGACGACGGAGTTGATTCACTTAAGGCTGTGATGGCGGACCTGCCCGAAAACGTCTGGCTGTTGCTCACCCACCCTGGCGGGGTCAAGCGCAAGCCACTCATTGATGCTGCAATTAAGGCCGGCGCCGAGAAAATTGATTGCAAGGAAATTAAGCGCGGGCCTGACACCGCCTCGTTCCTGATCAAAGAGGTCACGAGACACAAACGCAAAATGACCCCGGCGGCCCTGAATTCCCTGGTGGAGTCCCTGGGCCAAGATCTACCCGCGCTGACCAACGCGATTGGTCAGTTGTGCAGTGACGTTGAAGAGGACCCAATTGACGAAATCCACGTCCGGGCATATTGCGAAGGAACTGCTCCGATCAGTGGGTACGCAATCTCAGATTCACTGTGGGAGAAAAAAACGGCAGATGCCATCAAGTTGCTCCGACAGAACACCTTGGAGTCAGATGCAGGTCGAGTGGGGGTAACCACGATCACAGCTTTGGCAAGTGGATTGCGCTCCATGATTTTGGTTGGCGGATCGGCTCCTGGGGCTAGTGACAACGAAGTGGCGCGCGAAGCCGGGGTTCCATCGTGGAAAGTCAAGACTCTACGCAAGCAGTGGTCACGTTGGAGTGGGGATCAACGTAAGTTGGCATCCCTTGTTGTCGCCTTGGCAGAAGCGGACCCAGCGATGAAAGGCGGAATCAAAATTGGTTCTGCATTAGACCCGGAGCAGAAACTTTTTGAGCTAGAAAAACTTGTGACCCGCACTCATTAGTGCGGGTCACAAAAAGTTTGGAGTAATCTATTTAGAGCGCGGCTGCTTGCTTTGAGATCGAGCTCTTCCGATTTGCAGCTTGGTTTTCGTGGATAACGCCCTTGCGAACGGCAATGTCGAGTTCGCGGTTAGCGGCCCGTGCAGCTTCATCTGTCGCGGTCTTGTCACCGGTGGCCAGAGCCTCGCGGAACTTGCGAACAGCCGAGCGCAAAGATGACTTGACCGACTTGTTGCGAAGGCGAGCCTTCTCATTGGTGAGAATGCGCTTCTTCTGTGACTTAATATTTGCCATGTGGTTCTGTGCTCTCAATTCTGGTTTTGATCTTTGGTTTTAACTCTGAACGGTCTGGTTAGTACAGCCGTCAAAGAGTACCCGTAGGGTAGGGGCAGTTGGCCACTGGCCCTGAATCTGTTCGTAGCCCTTCATTTCAACGAGTCACATGTGAGGAAACCGTGAGTAGTCCGCGCCCAGGATCCACCGATCCAGCGGTTGTGCGCAATTTTTGCATTATTGCCCACATTGACCACGGTAAATCAACCCTCGCCGACCGGATGCTCCAGCACACCGGCCTGGTGGACGACCGGTCAATGCGTGCCCAGTACCTAGACCGCATGGATATTGAACGCGAGCGTGGAATCACGATCAAGTCCCAAGCGGTCCGACTGCCTTACCGGGCGCCCGACGGCAGTGAATACATCCTGAACCTGATTGACACCCCGGGTCACGTTGACTTCACCTACGAAGTCTCCCGCTCCCTGGCCGCCTGTGAAGGTGCAGTTCTCCTAGTGGACGCAGCCCAGGGGATCGAAGCCCAAACCCTGGCGAACCTGTATTTGGCCATGGAAAACGACATGGAGATCATCCCTGTTCTTAACAAGATTGACCTTCCGGCCGCTCAGCCAGAAAAGTACGCGGCCGAAATTGCTCACATTATTGGGTGCGACCCGGAAGACGTGTTGAAAGTTTCTGCGAAAACTGGTGAAGGCGTCTCCGAATTGCTCGAAGCAATTATTGAAAAAGTCCCGGCCCCCAAAGGCGATGCAGATGCACCCGCTCGCGCGCTTATCTTTGACTCCGTCTACGACACCTACCGCGGCGTTGTGACGTACGTACGTGTGGTTGACGGTCGGATCGCGACCCGCGACAAAATCGAAATGATGTCACTGGGGACAACCCACGAACTCCTCGAAGTTGGCGTGATTTCACCTGAGCCTGTTCCCTCCGACGGAATTGGTGTCGGTGAAGTGGGTTACCTGATCACAGGAGTTAAGGACGTGCGTCAGTCACGAGTTGGTGACACCGTGACAACCGCGCTTAAAGGAGCGACGGAATCGTTGGGTGGTTACCGCGATCCAAAGCCCATGGTGTTTTCCGGCCTCTACCCGCTTGACGGTTCCGACTACCCAGAACTGCGCGACGCGCTGGACAGGCTAAAGCTCAACGATGCTGCATTGACCTATGAACCAGAGACTTCTCTGGCGCTTGGGTTTGGATTCCGGTGTGGGTTCTTGGGGCTACTGCACCTTGAAATTGTGCGGGAGCGACTTGAACGAGAGTTCAACCTCGAGTTGATCTCAACTGCGCCCAATGTTGTGTACCGCGTGGTCACCGATGCCGGAAAAGAAATAACCGTTACCAACCCCAGTGAATTCCCTGAACTTAAACTCTCCCAGATCTTTGAACCCGTTGTTCGCGCAACCGTTCTGCTGCCGAGCGAGTTTGTCGGTGCGGTCATGGAATTGTGTCAGCAAAGACGCGGCGTCCTCCTTGGCATGGACTACCTCTCCGAGGATCGGGTCGAGTTGCGCTACACACTCCCACTTGCGGAAATCGTTTTTGACTTCTTCGATCAACTCAAGTCGCGTACACGCGGTTATGCATCCCTTGACTACGAACCAACTGGGGAACAAGAAGCGGACTTGGTCAAAGTCGATATTTTATTGCACGGTGAAGCCGTTGACGCCTTTAGCGCCGTTGTCCACCGCGACAAATCACAGGCTTATGGGGTGCTCATGGTGTCTAAACTCAAAGAACTTATTCCGCGTCAGCAGTACGAAGTTCCCATTCAAGCCGCAATCGGGTCACGAATCATCACGCGTGAAACCGTTCGCGCGGTACGCAAGGACGTGTTGGCAAAGTGTTATGGCGGAGACATCTCGCGTAAACGCAAGTTGCTTGAAAAGCAAAAAGAGGGCAAGAAGCGCATGAAAATGGTGGGAAGTGTTGAAGTCCCCCAAGAGGCTTTCATTGCAATTCTGTCCACGTCTGACTCCTCACCTAAAAAGTGACGGCAGCAAGATACGCACCATTTTCGCTTTATATCCACATTCCCTTCTGCGCCAGCATCTGTGGATACTGCGATTTCAATACCTACACCGTACAAGAATTGGGTGCAGGAGTTTCCCAAGGGACTTTTCACGAACTGTTAGTCAAGGAACTTGAGATTGCTTCGCGATCATTGAACGCGCCTTCCGTGTCAACAATTTTTGTTGGAGGAGGAACCCCCACGCTTATTGGTGCACATTCTTTGACGAGCATTCTTAGGGGCATCGAAAATTATTTTCCGATAGATGCAGATGCCGAGATCACTACCGAAGCAAACCCGGATTCTGTTGATAAAAAGATGCTCACCGAGTTGCGTGAGGGTGGCTTCAATCGACTCTCACTCGGCATGCAAAGTGCGGCGCCAAATGTCTTGGCAACACTTCAACGCACTCATACCGCAGGTGCGAGTGGCCAGGCTGCGAAGTGGGCGCGCGAAGTCGGATTTGAACACGTGAATCTGGATTTGATTTACGGAACACCCGGTGAAAGCGATTCTGACGTTCGCGATTCGGTGGACGTGTGCATTGACGCAGATGTTGATCACGTGGCCGCGTACTCCTTGATTGTTGAGGAAGGAACCGCGATGGCCCGTGCTGTTCATTCGGGTGCGTTACCGCCGCCCGACGACGACGAGTGCGCTGACCGGCACGCAATAATTGACACGATGTTGGCCGGGGCCGGTTTCAGTTGGTACGAGGTTGCGAACTGGGCCAAGCCCGGCGGTGCGAGTAGACATAATCAGGTCTACTGGGACAACGCGAACTGGTGGGGGGTTGGTCCCGGTGCGCACAGTCATATTGCGGGGACCCGTTGGATGAATTACAAACACCCGTCAACCTATGCGAATGCGCTGGAGAGTGGTGCGGATCTGTACGCCGAAATTGAAAAATTGACACCGGAGCAGGTTCACGTGGAAAAGGTGATGCTAGCTCTGCGAACACGAGCAGGATTGCCCGTTGCTGAACTAAATGCGCAGGAATTACCTCGTGCGCAGACGCTTGTCAGGCACGGTCTACTTGACCCCAACGCACTGGAAAACGGAGTGGTTCGCGTCACAGATTCCCAGCGATTGCTGGCTGACCGGGTGATTCGTGAACTCCTGGGCTGACGGATCCACCGATCCAGCGTAGACTGGCACTCCTATTGCCAGAGTGCTAACACAGCACGGGCGTCGATCGTGGGAGGTGCACATGCTGGAGGAACGTAGACTCGCTGTGCTGCAAGCGATTGTGACCGACTACGTCGCAACCCATGAACCCGTAGGTTCAAAAGGCCTCGTGGACAGACATCAACTTGGGGTTTCCCCGGCCACAATTCGTAACGACATGGCTTCTTTGGAGGAGGAGGGGTATATCACCGCCCCGCACACCTCGGCAGGACGAATTCCAACTGACCTGGGTTACCGCATGTTTGTTGACCAAATTTCCCAGGTGAAGCCATTGAGTGTCGCCGAGCGCAAAGGAATTGACCGTTTCCTCTCCGACGCTGTTGACCTCGACGACATCATGTCCCGGACGCTCCGCCTGCTCGCTCAATTGACCAAGCAGGTTGCGGTGGTGCAGTACCCGTCACTTTCTCGCAGTCATGTTCGTCGGATCGAATTAATCCCATTGAATGAACACCGGCTCATGATCATGTTGATTGTGGACAGCGGTCGGGTTGAGCAGCGAATTGTTGAATGCTCCGTGAAAATCAATGAAGAGCTTCTCGCTGATTTACGCGATCGTCTTTCCACCGCGATCGCCGACCAACCTTTTTCGTCGGTCCCCCAGCGCTTGGACGATTTAGAAGCTATTTTTAACGTGGAATCTACTTTCAGGACTGAACACCTTCCCTTGGTTCGCGCTGTAATCGCTGCAATCTTGGAAACGGTGACTGCCAAACTCGACGAGCGAGTCATGTTGGGTGGTGCCTCAAACTTGGCTCGTTACAACGAAGATTTCCCGATGACAATCCAACCTGTCCTTGAAGCACTCGAAGAGCAGGTAGTGCTACTGCGCCTGCTCGGTGAAGTCGGTACCGAAACGAAACTTTCCGTGCGGATTGGTCACGAAAACGAGGTTGAAGGCTTGAGTTCCACCTCAATAGTTAGCTCGCACTACGCAAAGGAGAGCACACCTGTGGCTTCTTTGGGTGTGATCGGGCCCACCAATATGGATTACGCAAACTCAATGAGCACCGTGCAAGCGGTAGCGCAGTATGTAAGCAGATTCCTCTCCGATAAATAGACCTTTAAACCTACAAACCTACAAACCTACAAGCCCCTAGACGTTAGTGAGTTACATGAGTACTACTGCAACTGATTACTACGAACTCCTCGAAGTGAGCCGGAGCGCCACACCCGAGGAGATCAAGAAGGCTTACCGCAGACTCGCCCGCGAACTCCACCCCGACGTGAATCCGGACTTGGAACACCAGGAGAAGTTCAAGAGGGTCACGGCGGCCTACGAAGTCCTCAGCGACCCTGAAAAGCGTCAAATGTACGACCTCGGTGGCGACCCGCTGAGTAATCGTGGCGGAGGTGGGTTCTCCGGTGGCTTCGACTTCGGTGACGTCATGGACGCGTTTTTCGGTGGACGTGGAGGCGGCCAGCGTCGTGGCCCCCGCGGACGCGCCCGCCGTGGACAGGACGCACTGATCAGTATCACGATTGACCTGCAAGCCGCAGTCTTTGGCGAGGAAAAAGAGATCGCGGTGGACACGGCTATCTCGTGTGAAAAATGCACTGGCTCAGGCATGGCCGACGGCACAGAAGCGGCCACCTGCGTAATGTGTAAGGGCCACGGCGAGATCCAATCCGTGCAGCAGAGTTTCCTTGGTCAAGTAATGACCTCGCGTCCGTGCCCAGCCTGCCAAGGTTTTGGCACCACAATCCCGCACCCATGTGTGGAGTGCTCAGGTCAGGGACGGGTTCGACACCGTCGAAACCTCACGATTGAAATTCCACCGGGTGTTGACACCGGAACCCGCATCCAACTGCAAGGTCAAGGTGAGGCTGGACCCAATGGTGGACCGGCGGGTGACCTTTACATTGAAATAGTCGTTCGAGGCCATGACCTATTTGAACGCCAAGGGGACCAACTGCATTGTGTGATCACTATCCCCATGACTTCCGCCGCGCTCGGAACCTCAATTAATATCGAGACCCTTGACGGACCAGAAGACATTGCTGTGGCCGCTGGGCTGCAATCTGGTGCGGTAGTAACCGTGAAGCACAAGGGCGCATCCCGGCTTCGCAGTGGAAATCGCGGTGACCTATTCGTTCACATCAACGTTGAAACACCACGCAAACTCACTGCAGAGCAACAGACGCTCATGCAGCAACTTGCGGAAATGCGGGACGAGAAACCCAATACGGTCGTTACTCGAGCCGAGTCGCCAGGCGTGTTTTCCAGACTCAAAGAGGCGTTCACTAACAAGTGAGTCCATCCGTTTTTTTCGTTGAACCCGAGTTGTTGCGTGAGGTGAGCGTTTCGACGGCCGTGACGCTGCCACAACAGGTCGCTCACCATGTCCACGTTATGCGGATCACACCCGGCGAAGTATGCGAACTGGTCGACGGGCATGGGAAAAGGATCACAGGCGCAATCAATGCCGAAGGCGCTTTCATTGTTGCTCGGGTCGCGAAGGATCCGGCACCAAAGCTACGAATTGACGTTGCCCAGTCACTCATCAAGGGCGACCGGCTTGAAACCGCGATTGACATGATGACCCAGGTGGGTGTTAGCGGATTCATTCCCTGGATAGCAGACCACTGCGTTGTCAAATGGGTAGGAGACAAAACCCAGAAACAGTTGACCAAGTGGAACAACGTCGTTGCTGCCGCAAGCGAACAGTCGCGAAGGTCCTGGTTACCGACTATTCAGTCACCCGTGACTTCTGGCGAGCTGGCGCAAAAAATGCAGAACTACGACCACGTGGTGGTGCTCGAAGAATCACATGGTGCCAACACAATTGATATTGAATCCGGTTCGGTTCTATTGCTCGTGGGACCTGAGGGTGGATGCAGTGCTAGGGAGCGCGAACTGTTCCAGCAAGGAATCCCTTTGACCTTGGGAACGAGTGTTTTTCGTTCGGAAACTGCGGGTGTTGTGGGAGTTTCCTATCTCATGACCAAGTCCGGGGAGTGGGATAGCCAAAGTGGCGGCACCGTGCAAGGATTCACCAATGCCTGAATGCATATTTTGCTCAATAGTTTCCGGAGAGATCCCGGCCGAGTTCGTGCTGCGCACCCCAGCGGTAGTTGCCTTCAGGGACCTCAACCCGCAGGCACCCACTCACATTCTGGTGATTCCCACAGAGCACCACGAAAATGCGGCAGAACTCGCGCAACGCAATCCGGGCCAAGCGGCGGCAGTGCTGGCGGCAACCGAACAGGTCGCACATGAAGCAGGTCTGACTGACTACCGGACGGTGTTCAACACCGGGGCGCTGGCAGGTCAAAGTGTCTTCCACGCGCATGCTCACGTCCTCGGTGGTCGTGACTTAGAGTGGCCACCCGGATGACAAAGCGTGTTGTTGAAATTCCTGCGTCGCAACCCATGGTTGCGATCCTTGGCACCGGCGACGAGTACATCCGCTTGATTGAGGGAGCTTTCCCCGACGTAGACATTTTGGTGCGTGGAAACCAAATCACGCTTGAGGGCGAAGACAAGTCCGTCGCAACTATTGAAACTTTAGTCTCTGAAATGTTAGCCATGATCCGAACCGGGCAAGGCTTGAACGCGGACTCTATGCACCGATCCATTTCACTCATGAAGTCGGGGACTCGGCCAAGCGAATTAATGACCGCAAATATTTTGAGCACCCGCGGAAAGACCATTCGGCCTAAGACTCTCAACCAGAAGAACTATGTTGAGGCGATTGATCAGAACACTGTTGTTTTTGGAATCGGCCCGGCTGGAACGGGTAAGACCTACCTTGCGGTAGCGAAAGCTGTGCAAGCCTTGCAAGCCAAGCAGGTGACCCGAATTGTGTTGACCAGACCAGCCGTCGAAGCAGGTGAAAAACTCGGATTCCTGCCCGGCACACTCTCCGAAAAGATAGACCCGTATTTGCGGCCGCTCTACGACGCCCTGCACGACATGATCGACCCGGATTCAATTCCCCGTTTGATCACGAGTGGCACCATCGAAGTGGCACCACTGGCGTACATGCGCGGACGAACGCTCAATGACGCCTTCATTATTCTCGACGAAGCACAGAACACTTCCGCCGCTCAAATGAAAATGTTCCTCACTCGTTTGGGTTTTGGCTCCACCATGGTGGTTACCGGTGACGTCACACAAGTTGATCTTCCGTCAGGCACGACAAGCGGATTGCGTATTGTTTCTGAGATCCTGGGCAACGTTGAAGACGTTGAGTTCTGCCGGCTCGACGCGAGCGACGTAGTGCGCCACCGACTCGTTGGCGAAATTGTTGCGGCATACGCGGAGTACGACGAAGTGCAAGAGAGTAAGTTGACGGCGGTCAGAACACATACATGAGAGCCTCCTTAATCGAGATTGACAACGAAACTGACTCAGTCATTGATCTAACGGCAATCGCAGATCTTGCCGCGCATCACCTGGACTCACTTCGCATTCATGAACAGGCTTCAATGAGCATCACGTTCATTGACACCGAGCGCATGACAACCCTGCATGAAGACTGGATGCAGGAACCCGGTGCCACTGACGTTCTCTCTTTTCCGATAGACGAAATCACTCTCCCGGCTGAGGGTGAAATCAGCGAGAGTGGATTCCTGGGAGACATTGTGATTTGTCCTGCATTTTTGCCACCCCAACTAGTCGAGTCAGGTCGAACACTCCAGCACGAGTGCGAGTACTTGGTGACCCACGGTATTTTGCACCTACTCGGGCTTGACCACCAAGAAGAAGAGGAACACCTAGTCATGTTCACGTTGAGCGACGAACTGCTTCAAGATTGGCGAACTCCGTGATCGTAATCGTTCTCGCGTCAATCATCTTGGTAGTGATCGCAGGGCTGCTGATCAGTGCTGAAACTGCCATTAGTCGGATCTCTCGGTCAAGGATTGAAGACCTCGAGGACTCGAAGGCCAGTTTGCGACTGTTAAGCGTCATTGATGACCGACCTCGTTATGTCAACGTCCTACTCTTTGTTTCCACCATTGCGAGTATCACCGCCTTTGTGTTGATCAGCTACCACGGGATCAGTTGGCTGACGGATTCAACGCAGATGCCACTCATCGCAGCTTTTGCGCTCATCGCGGCAATCTTGGTTCTAGTTTCATACGTAGGATTGGGTGTCGCTCCCCGAACCTTGGGTCGGATTCACTCGGAGAGAATTGCATTGGTAAGCGGGGGCCCGGCCCGCTTCCTCGCGGCAATTCTTGGTCCAATTGCAACTCTCTTGATTCATGTCGGCAATGCACTTACACCGGGTAAAGGGTTCCGTCAGGGCCCCTTTGATTCCCAGGCTGAATTACGTGACCTAGTTGACATGGCCTCGAGCGACTCGCTCATCGAAGACGACGAACGAGCAATGATCCACTCGGTATTCGAGCTCAGCGACACATTTGCACGGGAAGTGATGGTCCCGCGTACCGAAATGGTGTTCATTGAACGGCATAAGTCGTTACGCCAAGCGCTTTCGCTTGGTCTTAGATCTTGGTTTTCTCGCATCCCTGTGATCGGCGAGAATGCAGACGACATCGTGGGTGTGATCTACCTCAAGGACATTGTGAAAAGAGTCTTTGAGTATCGCGACGCTGAGCATGCAGAAAAAGTAGAAGATCTGATGCGTCCCGCGTACTTTGTCCCTGACAGTAAGCAGGCCGATGATTTGTTGAGAGATATGCAATCAGCGCGCGTGCACATGGCAATTGTTGTGGACGAGTACGGGGGCACCGCGGGAATTGTCACGATCGAGGACATCCTTGAAGAGATCGTGGGTGAGATCGCCGACGAATACGATACCGCCGCTCCCGAAATCGAACTCCTGAATGGCGGTGGCTTCCGAGTCATGTCTCGCATGAATATTGGAGACTTCGCTGAACTAATTGACATTGATCTGGATTCCGAGGAAGAAGGCATCGACTCCGTCCTGGGGTTAATGGCGAAAAAACTAGGTCGGGTTCCAATCGCTGAATCGCGCATTGACATTCAAGGCTGGGAGTTAGTTGCAGAAGTGGGAACAGGTCGCCGAAACCGAATTAGTTTTGTCGTAGCTCGACCCTCGGAAACACTGGAATTAATCGAAGTGAATGAAGCAGATTTAGAACGTGACTCGGATTAGTTCCCAATCCGGAGTCATCTCCGTTTTGGGCGCCGCGATTCTGTTTGGGACTTCAGGCACCACCAGCACTCTGTTGATCCCTGAAGCCAGTTCGGCCTCAGTTGCTGCGTGGCGGTTGATCATTGGTGCAATCGGGTTGGTATTCCTTACTCGCGGGATCGCTTTCTTTAGTTTGTATCGACTACCTCTGATCTGGGCCATGGGGCTTGGTGTCGCGGCGTTTCAGTTCTTCTTCTTTCTCAGCGTGACACTTTCCGGGGTTGCAGTCGGTACCTTGGTCACGATTTCGGCGGCGCCCTGGTGTGCTGGGCTACTCGGGTGGGCGTGGAATCACGTACGTCCAAAGCGCACCTGGTGGATCGCAACAGCCATTGGGGTTGTTGGTCTGGCGTTACTTGTGGGCAGACCCCCAGAAGGTGAGGTCGCGGTTGGGGGAATTGCTGCTGGTCTTGCAGCGGCCGCGAGCTACGCCGTGTTCACCAATATTGGCACCCAATTGACCCATGTTGGCTCCCAATCAACTTCTGTTCTGGCCGCGGCCTTCGCAGTCGGGGCGGTGATCCTGCTCCCATTCGCGGTGACTTCTGGTTCCTGGATTGTGAGTGGCAGCGGTTTCGTCGCAGCATTGTGGTTGGGGTTGATCGTGACTACCGCTGCATATTGGTTGTTTGGGAGAGGCATGCGCGTACTCAACGCCGGTACAATTGGCACGCTGAATTTGGCTGAGCCGCTTGTGGCGACTATCTTGGCAGTAGCCGTCTTGAGCGAAGCGATTTCACTTGTCGGCTTAGCCGGATGCGGACTAATACTCCTTGCGTTGGTTCTTCTGGCGCGATCGGTTTCCCATCAGGATTCACCAAGTGAGAGAGCAGATGCAATAACACCATGACAAAGGCCGATTTCACGAGTGGATTTGCCGCGATAGTCGGTCGGCCTAATGCCGGCAAGTCGACTTTTCTCAACGCGGCCATGGGAACCAAGGTGGCCATTACCTCGGATCGGCCACAAACAACGCGACGAGTAATTCGCGCGATTATTACCAGGCCTGACGGTCAACTCATTTTGGTTGATACTCCTGGGATTCATCGTCCCCGAACACTCTTGGGACAGCGACTAAACGAGGAAGTGAAGGACACGTATTCCACCGTGGATGCTGTTGCCCTGTGCATCCCGGCGAACGAAACGATTGGGCCGGGTGATCGGTTTATTACCGAATCAATTGCAGGCCTTTCAAAGAGCATCAACTTTGCGTTGGTGACCAAAACTGACCTGGTTAACCCGGAGCAACTGGTAAAACAACTGATCGCTGTTGAAAAACTCGGCACGGAGCTCGGAGTGAACTGGAGCTCAATTATTCCCGTCTCTGCCAAGTCCAATGATCAAGTGGACGTTGTGATTGACGAACTCATGAAAGCCATGCCGCAGGGGCCGCAGTTCTTCCCCGAAGACACTGTCACCGACGAACCCGAGGAAATCTTTGTCTCTGAACTGATCCGTGAAGCCGCGCTCAAGGGTGTGCAGGACGAATTGCCCCATTCGATTGCTGTTGTCATTGAAGAGATGTCATTGCGGGAAGACCGCCCGGAGAATTTCCCATTGACTGACATCTACGCGAGTTTGTTTGTGGAGCGCGACAGTCAGAAAGCGATTGTGATTGGTAAGGGTGGATCTCGACTCAAGCGAGTGGGGAGTGAGTCACGCGCGGAGATCGAGAAATTTCTAGGAACGGCGGTGTTCCTTGACCTTCGCGTCAAGGTTGCAAAAGACTGGCAGCGCAACCCCAAGCAACTCCGACGTCTCGGGTTCTAGTTCAGGGTTCAGAGTTCTGAATCAGAATCTGGCTTGGATTGTGAATCAGAATCAGAATCAGCCCGCTCGCGCATCATTTGAACTGGTGTTCGCATCCGTCGGGAAACTGTTCGTTCCTCAACTTCAGGGTGAAGGTCATAGCGGTGGACGTAGGCCTCAATCACTGCAATCGCAATTGCGACCAGCGGGATTCCAATGATTGCTCCGATCGGGCCAAAGAGTGCAGCGCCAACGAACACGGATCCAAGTGCAACACCGGAATTGATATCCATAGTCGCGGTAGAAATTCGTGGAGTAAAAACGTAGTTTTCAAATTGCTGGTACACCGTTGCAAAGAGTGCGATCCACAGAATGTCAATCGGCTGATCAAATGCGGCAAAAAGGGCTGGCAGCGCAACTCCAAGGTAGGTGCCGATTGTAGGGATGAATTGGCTCACGAGGCCTGCGAAAATTCCCATGGGTAACCAGTAGGGAATGTCGATCAGGTAAAAGAAAGCTATATGTGCCGCCGCTGACAGTGTTGCGAGTGCGAGTTTGGAGATCAGGAATCCTCCGGCCTTGCGAACTGAAATTTCCCACACGTTAATAAAAACGATTTGCCTGTTGTGTGGGAGCCACCCAGCAATAAACCGTTTGATCCGTGGGGAGTCCGCCGCGAAATAGAAACTGAAAACTGCCACGGTTAATAGGCTGAAGGCGACACCGAGAACACTGAATACAACCCCGAAAATCCCACCGGCCAGTGAAGAAGCAATAGCTGTAATTTGCTCCGTTGTCAGATTCAGATTAGACGTGATTTCAACCGGATCAATATTTGCATCAAAGGTTGAGTTGAGCCACTGAACCAGGTCCAAAATCAAGGCGGGCATCGCAGCAACTAGTTCCGCAATTTGCGTTGCGAGTGCGCCACCAAAGAGAGCGATGAATCCGCCGATCAAAGCGATTCCAGAGACGACCACGATCGTGGTTGCCAAACCTCGTCGCATGCCCCTATTGGCAAGACCTGTCACGATTGGGTCGATTGAGATTGCGAGCAACCAGGCCAGCAAGAGATTGAACAGGAACCCAGCGAGCAGTGAGAAAGACCAAGTCACGACCTGAAATATCAGTACACCGATCAGGACAAGCAGAATTGATTTGCGCAGGAATCTTGGCTCAAGTGCGAAAAGTTGAATATCACGCTTCTGCCGGCTGGATTGTTCCCGCGCGGGCTCGTCGTTTTGAGACATTCCGCTCCTGACTGGAATTTTGAAGCGGATATCCGGTGCGTAGCCGCCTAGAATGTAGTGTGCCAGTTTATCGCGATGAAGCAGTGGTGCTTCGAGCCCAAAAACTTGGCGAGTCTGATCGCATTGTCACATTGCTCACGAGAAGCCACGGTCGTGTTCGAGCGGTCGCCAGAGGAGTGCGCAAAACTTCAAGCAGAATTGGTGGGCGGTTAGAGCCATTTGCGCACGTAGACATTCAGCTGTACACGGGTAAATCCCTTGACAGTGTCACCCAGGTGGAAAGCATCGCGGCCATGGGTGGAGCCCTCACATCAGATTATGTTGCCTGGACTTCTGGAACCGCCATGCTGGAAACAGCTGAAAGGCTCACTCCCCAGGAAGGCGAACCCGCCGTCCCTCAGTTCGCTCTGCTGGTGTCGGGTCTGCGTTCGCTCACTGCGGGGGAGCATGATCCACGACTGATTCTTGACAGCTACCTATTGAGATCACTGGCAGTTGCTGGTTGGTCACCGTCATTCCACGACTGTGCTCAATGCGGGAGTGAGGGTCCGCACCGTGCATTCGCCATACCTGCAGGGGGGATCGTCTGCGATAGTTGCCGCCCGCCAGGTTCGGCGGCGCCTAGTGCCGAAACCGTGACCCTGCTGGGCGCATTGCTCTCGGGTGAGTGGGATCAAGCGGACATAAGTGAGCCGCGTTCGCGAACTGAAGCGAGCGGGTTAATTGCTGCGTTTCTCCAGTGGCACCTTGACCGGGGACTGAAATCATTGCCGCTGGTTGACCGCAAGACCGTGGGAGGAGTTGCATGAAGAAGAAGTTTCCAGCCCCACCGGCTCACCCAAGCGGTGTGGTTGCGCCAAAGCTCCCGAAGGAATTGGTCCCTAAGCATGTTGCACTTGTCATGGACGGCAACGGTCGTTGGGCCCAAGAGCGTGGTTTGCCGCGGACCGCAGGGCACGAAGCGGGTGAAGCCAGCCTGTTGGACTGTGTCCACGGTGCACTGGAAATAGGAATTGGGTGGATCTCCGCGTACGCTTTCTCGACGGAGAACTGGCGCAGATCGCCTGAAGAAGTGCGGTTCCTTATGGGATTCAACCGCGATGTAATCAGACGTCGCCGCGACGAAATGCATGAGCTGGGCGTTCGAATCCGTTGGGCCGGTCGCAGGCCCAAGTTGTGGACAAGTGTGATCAAGGAACTTGAAGCGGCCGAGGCGCTTACAGCAAAGAACAACAAGTTGACCCTCACCATGTGTGTCAATTACGGAGGCCGAGCTGAGATCGCAGACGCGGTTCAAGCAATCGCGGAGAAAGTCGCCAAGGGGCAAGTTTCGCCAAAGAAAATTACCGAGCGCATGATTGCGGCGAACCTAGATGAACCCGACATGCCAGACGTTGACCTTTTTGTGCGCAGTTCAGGTGAACAGCGCATGAGTAACTTCTTACTGTGGCAGTCCGCATACGCGGAGTTCGTCTTCCTTGACACGCTGTGGCCAGACTTTGACCGGCGGCAACTATGGGAGGCCTGCGAGATTTACGCTTCGCGTAATCGACGTTATGGCGGGGCCGTTTAGCGGCATCACATTAGCTGCAGTTAGCGCATAGCCCAAAAATTTCCAAGGTGTGGCTGACCTCGGTAAAGGCGTGCTCATGTGACACGGCCTCGGCCCAACGTTCCACTGCCGGTCCTTCTACTTCAACGGTGAAACCGCACTTGCGGCAGACTAAATGATGATGATGCGCGTCACTACAAAGTCGGTAAACGGATTCACCATCCTCGCGGAGAATAACGTCTACGTCTCCCACCGAACTCAACGTCTGCAAAGTCCGATAGACGGTTGCAAGACCCACGCTGTCGCCCCGTTCCTTCAGGTATTCATGGATCTCTTGGGTTGAGCGAAAGTCATCTAGTTCGGTCAGGGCCTCTGAGACGGCCGTGCGCTGTCGAGTTGTTCGGACTCCTACCGTTGCCATGGAACGACCCTAATGTGAGTGATCATCTAGGTGGTGCTCGGTGGGCAACATGAGATCCGAGACTCGATGCTCATGCAGAGATCCCAGCCCATACGCATGTGTGAGATTCTCATTGGTCAAGACATCTTGTGGTTTTCCGCAAGCCATAACACGGCCCGCGGTCAAAATCACGTGGTCGGCCGCCCTGGCCTCCTCGAGATCATGTGTCGTGAGAACAACGGAACAGCCGCGACCTGGTTCGTCGTGAATTATCGAATCGATAGTTTTGGCTGAGTTGATATCCAAACCGGTGAGTGGTTCATCGAGCAGGAGAATCGAGTGGTCTTGTGCAATTCCTTGGGCCACATACACGCGCTGACGTTGACCACCGGAAAGCTCGTTGAGGTGTCGCTTCGCGAGGTCGGTAATTTTGAGTCGCTCCATGGCTGAAGTGACAACTTTCTTGTCTTCTTTAGTGGGCCGCCCGAATAACCCCAACTTCGGATAGCGGGCCATTGCGACAGCCTCGGCCACGGTGAGTGGAGTTCCCGTTGGAACAGTCGTGTATTGCAGTACATAGGAAATCTGTGACCGACTGATCACCGGAGTGTTGTTCAGTACGGTGAGTTTCCCACTAACAAGGGGAAGGAGTCCTGCGATTGCGTGCAGCAGGGTTGACTTCCCACTTCCGTTGGGACCAATTATCGCGGTTATTTTACCCTGTGGAACGGTGAAGTCGGAGGCGGAAATTGCCACGTGCGAGCCTCGGGTCACGACAACCTGTTGACCAACTACAACGTCAGACACGGGCTGCCACCTTCTTGTTTCGGACCGCTCGTAGTCGCGTCACGGTCAGGACAATAAAGAACAGGACCACCGGGACGATCGCCATGGTGGCCGACCCTGCGGTGTTGAGATGGTAACTAAGGGTAAGTCCAATCCACACCGAAAATACTGCAATGAAAGCTGCCGTGAACATCATGCGGGGAACTGTTCGAGAGACCAGGGCCGCGGTTGCAGGCGGGCCAACGAGTAGGCCAAATACGAGCAGCGTCCCTACGGACTGGAAACTCCCGATCACCGCCGCAGCAATAAGAATCAGCAACGCGATATGGGCTCGCCCTGGATTTAATCCCCAGAGTTGAGCTTTGTCAGCGTTGAAAGATAGGGCGAGGAGTGGTCGATAAAACAGGGAGGTCGAGGAAATGACCACAACGGCCAGGATGCCTTGGGTGATCAAGTCTTGGGTTGTCACGCCCAGGGCGTCGCCGAACAGAATTGTCGTGAGGCTGCCTGAATATGAGTCAAGTCGGGAGATGATGATTACACCTAGGGCCAACATTCCGACAAAAAGTAAACCGATCGATGTGTCTTCACTCAACACTGTTTGTCGGTTAACTAATTCAATGGCAAGAACCATGACGAGTGCCGCGGCAGCGGCTCCGAGGAGTGGATTTATGTCAAAGACCACCGCCGCTGCAATACCCGGAACTATTCCATGAACAAATGCATCTCCAAAGAAACTCATACCGCGAAGAACCAACCACGTGCCGACAACCGCGGTCATGAGTCCGGCGAGAATCCCACCCGCAAGCGCACGTTGTTGAAACCCGAGCGCAAACGGGTCAAGAAACCATTCCATTGAGTCAGCCTTGCAGACCCTCGGCTATCAACTGTGCATTGGTACGCATCATGTCGATATAGGTTGCTGCGGGTGAATCAGGCGCTCCAAGGCTTCCAACATAAAGCGGGATCACTGAGATGTCCATGCCGGTCTCGGCGGCAACAGCTTCAGCGAGAACGGATGGCTCTGCGGTATTCGCGAAAATTGCGGTAACCCCTTCAGCTTGGATGGTCGCAACTAGTTCAGCAAGATCCGCCGAACTTGGTGAAGCCATGGTTGTCCCAGCAGGGATCACCGTACCGGCAACCTCGTAGCCATAAAGTTCCGCTAGGTAGCCGAGAGCGTCATGGTCGGTGACCAGAATTCTATTTTCAACCGGAACTGACTCCAGGGT
>DKME01000035.1 GCA_002469525.1 Actinobacteria bacterium UBA7422 | reverse complement strand
ACGACGCACCGACTTCGCCGCAGCGATCAACTCCCGGGCACGTGCACCAAAGTCGTGTTGGGTCCGAATGAGCTGCGAATCAGTGGTATCACTTGGAAAATAAGCATCCGGGTCGGCAACAATTTGGGCCAATTCCTCTGGTGAATTGTAAGTAACAACACTGGATCCGAATACCTCGCTGATTCCAAGGGCCGAATCACTCACAACGCGTGCTCCGGCGGCTACTGCGTCAAATAAACGATTGGAGAGAAACCCGAGGTCGGCCATGTCACGGTGGTGGTCGTTGAGCACCAATGCACTCGCAGCGTAAGCCGCAGGCAGTTCGCTATTGGGTAGAAACTCCCCCGCGATCTGATTCGGTTGTAGGAATTCCTCCCACCCGACGCCGTACACCTGGAGCGGTATCTGTGCTGACAGCGCGTCACGAACGATCGGGCGAAACTCGCCACGAGTGGAGCCAACAAAAAGCACACCAGATTTTTCGGCGGACTCAACTGGGTGGAACCTTGTCGTGTTTGTTGCCTGAAGCAGCGGCCTGAACTCGCCAATTTCTGGTGCCGGATCCCAGTGATCACTGGCCGCGAATGCGCGCGAGTACTGGGCCGCCTCACCTGGTTCAACGAGTTCGGGGTGTGAAATAACCCAGAGCATCCAGGTTGCACTTGTATTCGAAGGAACTACCCGACGCAAGCCGCGAAGTACGAGAACAACGTCGTCCGCGTCACGCTTCTCAGTGTTCGCACCCGCACGTGAAACGACTTTGGCGTTGACGCCTTCAGCGTTAAGAGCTTGGGCAAGGTCAGTGGCAAACCAGTAATCCCCCCATTGTTTCCCCGCCTCACCTTTGGGCGCAGAAGTAACGATGGTCCACTGGGGAGTCCGCTTGAAAAGTTTCACGACTTTGCCCGACCGAAGAGAAAACCAAGGCCCCAAGAAAAGTGCATTACGGGAAAGACAGTCAACAGCCTGACGCGGTTCGCTCCTGCTGGGGTACGCACACTCGCCGCGATCACTCCAAGGGCATAAACAGCCAGCGGGATGAGACCAAGCCACGCCAACGCGGATAGCGATGTCGCAAGCCCAATAGCGGAAATGACTAGCCCCAGTAGCACCCCCATGACCAGCACCGGTGCTGCAAGGTAGCGAAGCGAAATTGTTTCGCGGTACCTGCGCGCAACTTCACGCCGCCATGTCCCGTACCCAAAATATTGTGAGCCAAGGGCGCGCAGACTCGATCGGGGACGGTAGGTCACAACCATGTCCGGGGTAAACCAGATTCTCCCGCCGCTTTCGCGGATCCGGTGGTTCATTTCCCAGTCTTGGGCTCGCACCATGCTTTCGTCGTAGCCACCCACACGTTCCAATGCACTGCGCCGAAAACAACCGAGGTACACGGTCAAGGATTCACCTTCGCCACCACCGACATGGAAGGCAGCACCGCCGACACCAAACTTGGAAGTCATTGCAGAGGCAATGGCCTTTTGCAATGGAGTTACGCCTTCAGCAGCCATGATTCCGCCGACATTGTCTGCTCCACTGCGCAGCAGTGTTTCCACTCCGACCCGCACGTAATCAACCGGAATCAGTGCGTGCCCGTCAACTCTAATAACGATCTCGGACTGCGAAGCGCCAATGGCGGCATTCAACGCGGACGGCGTTTTCCCACTCGGGTTGGCAACAACGCGAATAATGGGATTCAGTTGCGCTAACTTGGCAGCAATTTCCGCAGTCCGGTCATGAGAGGGCGCCACAGCAATCACGATCTGGGTTTCCCCTTGGTAGTCCTGGGCCGTTAGTCGGTCAATCGCGTTCTCAAGGTGGGCTTCTTCATTGAGAACCGGCATCACGATCGCAACACTTGGTAGGGAATCCATGTTCTTAAAGCACCAGGGATATTTCCGAGTAGCCACGTAAGACCCTCGTGTCCACTCCCGCAGTTTCACTGACAATTTCTTTGCGAAAGTGCGCGTCCGAAACGAGTGAGGTATTCGCAGCCGTTGAATCTTGTGCATGGCGCACATATATGTAGCCGTGACCGTTCATGCGGTAAATCAGACCGCCGTGCTCTGTGACTCGTTCTATCAATGCCAAGTCAACAGATTTGGGTACCGGTCTCCACCCACCGACAGCGCGCAGGTCGGCTTGGGAGATCAACATGGTTCCACCAGCAACAAACTTTGCGTACTTCTCAGCCGCGTAATTCGGGCGAAACACTGTGACGTTCTCACTCGCAAGATAAATATTGTCCAAGGCTTTGCCCACTATTTCCGCACCCGAATACATGCGCGCAACAACAAGATCCCAGACATGTTCGGGTCCATAAAAATCATCGTCATCAATTTTCGTGATCAGTTCGCCACTTGCCAGAGAACTCGCGACCGCGAGTACTTCACCCAAATTGAGTTCACCGGGAACAGAGCGCGTCAAGGCTGGGAACGACAACTCCGAGAAGTGCGCGGCAATGTGGTCATCGAGTTCAAAACCGTGGGTGAGCAGAACTAATTCCAGATTCGGGTACGTCTGCTTTGCAAGCATTTCAACGATCGCATGCAGGTGATTCTCGCGGTTAGTGACCAGCAACATCGACACACTGGGCCAACCGAAAATATTCACAATCGGTGAGTGCTCGCGCAACGCAAGATTGCGGCGGGCCACACTGAGAAACTGGCTTTCACGTGCGTCAACGTCTCCTACGTCCAGATTCACCCCGCACGCCTGTAATTGGATTCGCTGATCACGCGAAAGCGACTTCGAATCCGCTATGGAGCTGACCGCGCGAAGCTTGTGAACACTCACAGCGTCCAGCGATTCGGGTAGGTCAAGTGAGATGTGAGCAACAGAATTCACGGCCGAATCAGACCTGCGGCCCGTTGGACGATGCACCAGCGGATTCACGACATGGGCGAATTCCGAGTCAATAAGTCGATCAGTTTCGCGCAGGTGCGGATTGGCATCCCCCGAAAACCCAGCGGGTGCAGCAATATGCCGAACGATCTCAGCAAGGTTTCCCGACACGGGCAGGGCCACCGGGTCCCACGTGACTTTGGGGGCCAACACACCACCGGGTGTCGGGGTGCACGAACGCAGTGCACCTGCAAGAAGAATGGCAAGCGGTTGGGGGGCCGTGGCCTGCAGCGACACGTCAAATCCAGAATCGGTCCAGCATGCCGAGAAACTGGAGAGGGCCAAGTCAGGATTTCCCATCCAATCGGCTCTCGGGGTCACCGCGTGCGCGACCACCACACGTACGCGCGTGGCCACCTCGCCACTCTTGGCGGTGGCGGAAATCAGTTCACGCAGTGAATCACGGTTGTGAACCCGTATCACGAACTCACCGGAGCGGCCTTGACGCACTTTTGGCGCCGGTGCGCGATTTGAGCCCTTCACGGTTAGAACTTTAGAGGGTCAGACCCACCCAATGGGGCTAGCGGTGAGAATGGCGTGGTGGTTCGCACTAATCTTGTGTGATGACTTTGCGACTCTCCGTCATTGGTACCGGCTATCTCGGCGCAACCCATGCCGCCTGCATGGCAGAACTCGGATTCGACGTGATCGGCCTCGACGTTGTTCCTGAGAAAGTTCAGCTTCTCAATTCAGGGAAAGTCCCTTTCTACGAACCAGAGTTAGATGCAGTCCTCGCACGTAATATCGATGCAGGGCGCCTGAGGTTCACCACCTCCTTCCAAGAGGCAGCGGAATTCGGTGACATTCACTTTATTTGCGTAGGAACGCCCCAGCAGTCTGGCGCTTATGCCGCTGACCTGTCCCAAGTATTTGGATCCATTGAGTCCCTCGCGCCATACCTTTCCCCTACCGACCTAGTGGTGGGTAAGTCCACCGTCCCTGTTGGCACCGCGAATCAGATTGCCGAGATTTTGAAAGTGAGCGCCCCAGGGGTTGACGTAGCGTGGAACCCCGAGTTCCTGCGAGAAGGCTTTGCCGTGCAGGACACTTTGGAACCAGATCGACTTGTGGTCGGTGTTCGTTCACCTGAGGCAGAATCACAATTACGCGAGGTCTACGCCGCCATGATTGACAAAGATATTCCGTTCCTTGTCACCGATTTTCCCACCGCCGAATTGGTTAAGGTGGCAGCGAACTCTTTCTTAGCAACCAAGATTTCCTTCATTAACGCGATGGCCGAAGTGTGCGAGGCAGCCGGCGCAGACGTTGTTCAGCTCGCCGAAGCAATTGGGCACGACACCCGGATCGGCAACCGGTTCCTCAACGCCGGTCTTGGTTTTGGTGGCGGATGCCTACCCAAAGACATTAGGGCGTTTATGGCACGTGCCGGTGAACTCGGGGCAGAAGAGGCTCTGACATTTCTGCGCGAGGTTGACCAAATCAACCTTCGCCGTCGCTCCCACACAGTTGACCTAGCCCGCAAAGAACTCGGCGGCGAGTTACGCGGGAAAAAGATTTGCATGTTCGGCGCGACCTTTAAGCCAGACAGCGACGACGTTCGCGACTCCCCCGCACTCGACGTTGCCGTGGCTCTGGCTAACGCTGGTGCCNNCGACCCCAAGGGAACCGTGAATGCTGAGCGGGTCTACCCGACGCTGATCTATTCAACCGATGCAATGCAAGCAGCAGTGGGCGCCGAGTTGATTATTCATGCAACCGAATGGATGGAGTACCGGGAAATTGATCCGGAGGAACTGGCCAAGGTTGTTGCGCAAAAAAATATTATCGATGCCCGAAATAAACTCGACGTCCCCACCTGGCGAGCAGCAGGCTGGAATATTCGAGCACTCGGCCGACCAGCCGCATAGCTACCGGCAGACAAATCACGGCAATGCAAATCCCAGAGATTCTGAAAGACACGAACCTGTGGTTTGTTGTGGGGTTGGGGAACAATCCCGACCGTGCTGCATTTGGTGTTTCCAAATTCCTGCAGGATCATGAAAAGCAGATCGTTCCGATTTATCCTCGCGCCGAATTTGTCCACGGGGAACAAGGTTTCAGTTCAATTGAAGAGGCCGCCAAAGTCTGGGGCCCACCCGAAGTTGTCAACCTTTTTGTAAATAGTTCCCGTGCGGGTGAATTCAGCGACCAAGGAATCGCTGCGGGTGCGCAAGTAATCTGGATGCAACTCGGGGTCGTTGACGAACAAGCTGCGATCCGTGCACGTGATGCCGGACTCACCGTCGTGATGGACAAATGTCCTGTTATTGAGTGGCGCTCGCTTAAAAACTAACTCAAGTTTTTTTGCTTCGCGGCAGCTTCGGCATTAAGTTCATGTGCGTAGCTCTCAAGTTTTTGGGCAAGTACCGAGTCGCTGACTCCCAAGATTCGAGCAGCCAGAATCCCGGCATTTTTCGCGTTGTCAATCGCAACAGTTGCGACCGGTATGCCGGCTGGCATCTGCACAATGGATAGCAGCGAGTCCATGCCGTCAAGTTTCGTGGCTGAAACCGGAACACCGATCACCGGAAGAGTCGTGAGCGCAGCGATCATGCCGGGCAGGTGAGCGGCTCCACCCGCGCCAGCAATAATCACGTCAAAGCCGTTGTCGCGTGCACTTTGTGCGAAGGTTGTCATTTCAAGAGGCATCCGGTGTGCGGAAAGAACCATCGCGGCATTGCTGACCTCAAGCTCGGTCAGGATCTCTGTTGCCGCTCGCATGACTGGCCAGTCAGAGTCGCTTCCCATGCAGACTGCCACTGAAATTTTTTCGCTACTCATTTATTTCTCCCGTGAAATAGGACACCGCGTGATCAACCCGATTCCGCAAGTCTGACAGATCTGCCCCAACCCCGGTTACATGTCCCACTTTGCGCCCAGGTTTGACGACCTTGCCGTACAGGTGGGTGTGCAGTGCTTGGTCGCGCGCAAAGACATGCTTGTAGGCGCTAAACAGGTTCGGTACTTTCCCACCCAAAATATTGCCCATGACCGACCAAGGGGCAATTGCCTTGGGGGAACCAAGGGGTAGGTCTAAGACCGCACGCAGGTGGTTTTCAAACTGACTCGTTGTCGCACCTTCGATACTCCAATGACCGGAGTTGTGCGGACGCATGGCGAGTTCATTGACCAAGACCCCTTCGCCCGTGTCGAAAAGTTCGACAGCAAGCATCCCGACAACGTCAAGTTCGCGGGCAATGCGAAGTGCGATCTCCTGGGCCACAACAGCGACCAGTGGGTCCAGGTTGGGTGCCGGTGAAATTACTTCAGCGCAAATTCCGTCTCGCTGGGTTGTTTGCACGACCGGGTAGGCAACACATTGGTCACTTGGTGACCGAGCAACCTGCGCTGCCAACTCTCGATTGAAGGCAACTCTCTCTTCCGCCAACCACCGCGACCCGGTGGGAAGTTCGCGCTCGAGCACCTGAGCGATCTCGGCTTCCGTGTTTACAAACCACACGCCTCTACCGTCGTAACCCCCGCGAGATGTTTTAAGGATGAACGGGTAACCCACGTCTTGAGCAAAAGCTTTCGCATCGGTGACGCTTTCCACGTGAGACCAGCGCGGGCACGGAATTCCAAGGTCGGTCAGCACCTCACGCATGGCCAACTTGTCTTGGGCGTAGATCACCGCTTGAGGACTCGGGTAAACGGGCTTGCCACAACCAGCAAGTATTTCCATCACTTCTGGTGTCAATAGTTCGTGGTCGAATGTGACTACGTCACAGGACGCCGCAAACTCACGGACCGTCTCTGGGTCATCTTTAAACCCCAAAACTGTGTTGGCGCAGACTAAAGCTGCGGGTTCTTCGGCGTTATTTGCCAATACTCTGAATCGAACTCCCAGAGCGGTAGCCGGCGCGACACTCATTTGAGCGAGTTGGCCCGCACCGATCATGCCCACCGTAGGCCCGAGTTCATGGCCGGCGGTTTGTGTCACGAGAGAAACTTAGTCCTCGAGGCAATTAGGAGGCGAGATAGTTAGACTCCACGGGTGGTTGGTCCCAAGAGTCTCGTTGAATCGGTGGACTCGTGGATCACTGGAATCTGGCGGGAACTCGCAAAATTTGGGATTGTGGGGCTATCCGCCCTCGTGATCGACATTGGGCTTTTTAACTTCCTACGGTTCTCAGGCGGCGAAGGACCCATGTATGACCGACCGATCTCTTCAAAGATCGTGAGTGTTGCTGTGGCAACAACGTTTGCCTATTTTGGGAACCGCTACTGGACTTTCCGCAAGCGCGGTCGCACCAACATGGGTCGCGAATACCTGATGTTTTTTGGTCTCAATGCAATTGCAATGTCTATTGCAATTGGGTGCTTGTGGTTTAGCCATTACCTCATGGGTTGGGATAGTGCACTGGCTGACAACATCAGCGCTAACGTGGTAGGTCTTGGATTAGGTACCGCATTCAGGTTTTGGTCCTATCGCAAATTCGTTTTCCCCGCGATCCCCGACGACCTCGAGCACCAGGGTGAACGCGAGCTCGCCCAGCGTGATGCAATCACTCCGATCTAGATTTACTCGGGGATATTGCCTCGTCCGCGGCGACGCGAGTCATCGAGTTCATGTAGCTCGTACACCTTGCGTTGAATGTCTTCAACGTTAGGGACATCGTTAATTACTAAATCACCGTCGTCACTCGCAGACTCAATCTCAAGCGTTCCATAATTCAATATTCGACCCATCACGCTGACTTCAAAGGACACGTTATTCACTTTGGATAACGGCATATCTCGACCCTGCTTGGTCAGTAATCCGCGCCTAACAATTATGCGCCTACTCGTGAACACGTACTGGGTTGTGAGCCAACGAAGAAAGGGCAGCGCAACTTGCCAGATCAAAATAAATGCGCCAGCACCGACAATTATCCAGCGGACAATACTGTTGTCGAAAGCAAAAAATGCCCAGGTCGCAACGAATACTTCAATGACCAAAACAATCGCCGGCCAGAGCAGCGCACGCCAGTGCGGCTTGAGTTCAAATGCGATTGTTTCGCCGGGCGCTAAGAGTTTTTCGGGGTACATGGCTCAATAGTGGCATGAACAACGTCCGCGGCCACGAGAATCTCGGATTCTTGACCAGGTCGAGCGATAACTAGATGCCCTTCAGGATCAATCCCAACACCGACCGCACTAAACGAAGGTTCACCAGGCCGAGACACGTTCAGTTGCGCGCCGACACTCGAACACAGCGCCGCGTACCGATCTGAAATTGACTCGCGGCTCCAATTCGAATCCCGCCAGCCTTCCACCAACTCATGCAACGCGCCAAATACCGTTGTCAGGACTTGAGCAACCTGCGGGACCGGTGTAACCAAGTCGGAGAGGGAAACCGAGTTCGGAAAGTGTGCTGCACCAACGTTGATTCCGATACCCACAATCCACTGACCGGGAACACCTGCCGACTCGATCAGGATCCCACCGAGTTTTGCACCGCCAGCCGTAATGTCGTTGGGCCACTTGAGTTCAACGCTTGCTCCCAGTTCCGTGCAGGCGTCGAGGACGGCAAGTCCGGTAGCCAGTGGTAACCAGCTGAGCGAATCACAACCGTGGAGATCAACCAGTATTGAGCACCACAATCCGCTGCCGGATTCACTTTGCCAAGAACGATCAAGTCTGCCACGACCGGCCGTCTGTTCCGCCGAGAGAACCACCGTCCACGGGGGCACGGTTCCTCCGTCGCAGAATCGGGTCAGTTCGCTGTTGGTTGATTCGACGGTGTCAAGAACGATCACCTGCGGGCACGACCGGATTGACAATTCATTCATGCCGATAAGGTACGCCGAGAGCACATCCAGCCAGCTACACGTACCCCCCACCCACACAGGAGGATCATGAGCGCCGAGAGCACCCCTGACATTCACACCACCGCGGGCAGGGCCGAAGTACTGCGCTCCCGTCGCTCTGAGGCTGCCGGCAAACGCCAAGCCGCAGTGGATAAGCAACACGCAAAAGGCAAAATGACTGCGATGGAGCGGATTGAGGCTTTCCTTGATCCCGATTCATTTCAAGCCATTGACGGCCTTACCCGGCACCGTTCGCACAACTTTGGTTTGGAAAAAACCCGGCCTTATGGTGACGGCGTGATCACGGGCTATGGAACGGTTGACGGCCGGCAAGTCTGCGTGTTCGCCCAAGATTTCACCGTGTTCGGGGGGTCATTAGGTGAAGTATTCGGCGAAAAAATCGTCAAAATAATGGATCTTGCGCTCAAAACCGGATGTCCCATGATCGGTTTGAATGACTCGGGTGGTGCACGCATCCAAGAAGGCGTTGTGGCACTTGGACTTTACGGTGAAATTTTCACGCGAAACGTAATGGCCTCTGGGGTGATCCCCCAGATTTCCTTGATCATGGGTCCGTGCGCCGGAGGCGCCGTGTATTCCCCGGCGATCACTGACTTTATTGTGATGGTGGATCAAACCTCCCACATGTTTATTACCGGACCCGACGTTATTAAAACCGTGACCGGCGAAGATGTTGCTTTTGAAGAACTCGGAGGCGCGCACACCCACAACTCCAAGAGTGGTGTGGCCCACTACATGGCAACCGACGAGACCGATGCACTTGATTACGTGCGTGCATTGCTGTCGTACCTGCCTAGCAATAACCTCAGCGAACCAGTCGTCGTTCCCACACAAGTGTCCATGGAATTCACGGAAGAGGACTACGCCCTTGACACGATTATTCCTGACTCACCGAATCAGCCCTATGACATGCATGACGTGCTGAGCGCAATTCTCGACGACGGTGACTTTTTAGAGACTCAACCACTTTTCGCGCCAAACATTTTGTGTGGTTTTGGTCGCGTCGAGGGTCACCCCGTTGGCATTGTTGCCAACCAACCCATGCAGTTCGCTGGGACACTCAACATTGAGGCATCAGAAAAAGCCGCCCGATTCGTGCGTACCTGCGACGCATTCAATATCCCAGTAATTACTTTTGTTGACGTCCCAGGCTTTTTACCCGGCACCGACCAGGAGTGGGACGGAATTATTAGGCGCGGCGCGAAACTCATCTATGCGTACGCGGAAGCAACCGTTCCTTTGCTCACCGTTGTTACCCGAAAAGCTTACGGCGGGGCGTACGACGTCATGGGTTCAAAACACCTTGGCGCTGACCTCAACCTTGCTTGGCCAACCGCGGAAATTGCAGTTATGGGCGCCCAAGGCGCCGTCAACATTCTCTACCGAAAGGAGCTTGCGGCGGCCGCAGATCCAGTTGCTGAACGCGCAGCGCGGGTTGAGGAATACACGGAGAAGTTTGCAAACCCCTATGTTGCAGCCGAGCGCGGCTACATGGACCGCGTGATTTTCCCGCACGAAACCAGACTGCAACTCACCCGCGGTCTGCGCGCGCTGCGGACAAAACGTGCCACCCGTCCGCCCAAGAAACACGGAAACATTCCCCTGTGAGCGCCCCTCAACTTCACGTGGTCAATGGTGACGCCAGTCCCGAAGACATTGCGGCAATGCTCATTATTTTCACAGCGTTTTCCCAAGAAACCGCACCGGCGGCAACGGCGATAAATGCATGGAACAGCGGTGATCGAATGCTGCGCGCCTTCCCGAGTGCCGGTCCCGGTGCCTGGCGCGCATCTGGATTGGCCCAGTAGGAGTTCAATGCAATTTATATTGGCTTCGGCATCTCCTGCGCGCTTGGCAACACTCACCTCTGCTGGAATCACCCCGGTAATTCAGGTGAGTAACGTCGACGAGGAAACAATCGAAGCGAGTATGAGTTCGGCAACACCGGGCGAGATTGCTCAAGCACTTGCCCAAGCCAAGTGTGAGACTGTCACCGAGAAACTTGCCCAAAAACATGAACTTGCTCCCAACACGATCGTGGTCGGGTGCGACTCCGTCTTTGAGCTTGACGGCAAGCCCTACGGCAAACCAGCGAACGCCCAAGTCGCAAAGGAACGTTGGAAACTCATGAGAAACACGACAGGGACTCTTCACACCGGTCACTACGTCACCTTCACCAACGAGGCCGGCACAACAACAACCGCCCACGCAACAGCGAGCACCGACGTTCACCTCGGTGAACTCACCGAGACAGAAATGGACGCATACCTGCAGACCGGCGAACCTTTCGCCGTGGCGGGTGGTTTCACCCTGGACGGTTTCGGCGGTGCATTCGTGAAAGGGGTAACCGGCGACCCCTCCAACGTTGTCGGGATCTCGCTTCCAACACTTCGCACTCTATTAATGCAACTAGGAATAACGTGGACAGACCTGTGGGATCAAACCCGCTAGGCTCACCAGCAATCGAAAGGGCACGACTGTGAAAAAAGTCTTGATCGCCAACCGCGGTGAAATCGCGGTGCGAGTTATCCGCGCCTGCAAGGACGAAGGAATAGAGTCCGTTGCGGTCTACGCCGATCCAGACCGGGACGCCCTGCACGTGCGCCTAGCCGACCACGCTTTCGCCCTAGGTGGTTCCACCGCTGCCGAGTCCTATCTTGATATTGCCAAGGTGATCAATGCCGCGCAAGAATCCGGCGCCGACTCGGTTCACCCCGGTTATGGTTTTCTCTCGGAAAACGCCGACTTCGCCCAAGCGGTCATTGACGCGGGCCTGATTTGGGTCGGCCCTCCCCCTGCAGCGATTCGCTCATTGGGTGACAAGGTCAGTGCCCGTCATATCGCTCAGCGCGCTGGTGCGCCCCAGGTTCCGGGCACACCCGATCCAGTGAAGGACTCAAGTGAAGTTGTCGCTTTCGCGAAAGAATACGGTCTACCCGTTGCGATCAAGGCCGCATTTGGTGGCGGCGGTCGCGGGCTCAAAGTAGCCCGTAACCTCGAAGAAATCCCTGAGCTATACGAATCAGCGGTCCGCGAAGCCGTTGCAGCGTTTGGTCGCGGTGAGTGCTTTGTCGAGCGCTATCTTGACAACCCACGTCACGTGGAAACCCAGATTCTGGCCGACCGTGAAGGCAATGTCGTTGTTGTTTCCACCCGCGACTGTTCATTGCAGCGCCGGCACCAGAAACTGGTCGAAGAAGCACCAGCACCCTTCCTCACACCCGAGCAGCAAGAAGCTCTTTACGCTTCATCGAAAGCAATCATTAAGGAAGCTGGCTACTACAACGCTGGAACCTGCGAGTTCCTAATCGGTACCGACGGCACGATCTCTTTCCTTGAAGTAAACACCCGTCTTCAGGTTGAACACCCTGTCAGTGAAGAAGTTGCCGGGATTGACCTTGTTCGAGAGCAGTTCCGGATCGCGCGTGGTGGCACGATCGACTACCCGGACCCCGCTCTTCGTGGTCACAGCATTGAGTTCCGCATTAACGGTGAAGATCCAGGTCGCGGCTTCCTCCCTGCCCCCGGCAAACTCGCTCTTTGGCAGCTCCCCAGTGGTCCCGGTGTCCGTGTCGACACCGGTTTTGAAACTGGAGACGTAATCGGTGGCAACTTTGACTCCCTTCTCGCAAAGTTGATTGTGACCGGCAAGGACCGCCAAGAAGCACTTCAACGATCACGCCGAGCACTCGCCGAGTTCAACGTTGACGGAATCGCAACGGCTCTCACCTTCCATCGAGTTGTCGTTGAAGACCCAGCGTTTGCTCCAGCAGATGCTGACACACCTTTCAGCGTCCACACCCGTTGGATTGAAACCGAGTTCAATAACGAAATCCCCGCCTATTCCGGTGCGGCCGCTGACATTGAAGACAGTCCAGCTAGAAGTTCAGTTGTGGTTGAGGTCAACGGCAAACGCCTTGAAGTGACCCTCCCTCAAGGTTTTGGTGCCCAATCAAGTGAACCAACACCCACCGCGAAGAAGCGCGAACGCAAAAAGACAGGCGCCGCCACTTCTGGTGATTCGCTCACAGCTCCCATGCAGGGCACGATCGTGAAAATCGATGTCACCGAAGGTCAAGTAGTCGAAGCAGGTGATTTGATCGTTGTCCTTGAAGCGATGAAGATGGAACAGCCACTCACCGCCCACAAGTCCGGCACGATCACCGGTCTCAACGCCGAAGTCGGAACAACGGTTCCTGCTGGCACGGCGCTGTGTGAGATTAAATCCTGAAGCAGCTACCCACTAAAGAGCTGAACTTCCACCTCAGAATAGCGATGGAAGCCTTGGTCGGCAGTTACTAACTTTGCACCTAGTTCTAACGCATTTGCCGCGATAAGGAGATCATTCACATCTTGGGAATGTGGTGAGTATTTTTCTACGAGACTCAGGAAAATTGTCACCGTGCGATCGGTTTCGCGTTTCACTTGAAAGAACGAATTCTTGAGTAATTTGCCCACAACTTCACTCACTTCACCCACATTTGACTTCTCCGCCCACAATCTGGAGTCGCTCGCAATTCGAATGGTTGACGCAATCACGCCAGGGGTCACATAGAACTGTGACCCATTTGCCTGGCCCTGAAGCCAAAGGCGGCCAGCTTGGACCCCGAATTTGGCCTCAGGCTTAATCAAGGCAATCATAAAGTTGACGTCAAATATGTAATTTTGCAAAATCTTCTACATCTAGGAGTGCAGCGATTTGTTCCTTGTTATAGAGATCAATTCCCGGTTTCAGACCCCCACCTGTCGAAAGTTGCACCAATCCCGGGTCCTCTTCTCGAATCGATCGCAATTCTAAGTAGAACCGAAGAGCTGCTTCAAGGACAGAACTCACAGTCTGACCTGAATTGGCCGCTTCAGCCTTAACTTCCCGATAAAGTTCTTGATCCAAAACTAGGCTTGTTCTTTGATTCATAGGGACACAATATGATATTTACTTAATTATGTAAATACGTATTCACATAATTTCCCCAATTGTGAACTTTCCGAATCAATAGTGAAAGATGACCCCGTGCCGAATAACAAGGGAAACGTCGTCATTATTGGATCTGGCCCCGGCGCTTATGAAGCCGCTTTGGTGGCCAGGCAGTTAGGCGCAGCGGTAACACTGATTAATCGTGACGGAATTGGCGGCTCTGCGGTAATCACCGACTGCGTTCCCAGCAAAGCACTTATTGCAGTGTCCAATGCCATGATCGCCGTTGCGCAATCGGGGCAACTCGGTGTACTAATCAACGGTGAAGTTCCCGCTGCTTCCCAACTCAGCATCAACCTTGCCACAGTCAACGCACGGGTGCGCGATCTTGCCCACGCGCAAAGCACCGACATCACGGCCAGTCTGGTCCGTGAGGGTGTTGAAATCGTGCACGCGAGTGGATCCTTTATTAACGAAAACACGGTGCTGGCAACTTTCACTGATGGAACAACTAAAGAGTTCAACGCAGATATTGTCCTAATTGCTACCGGTGCGCGTCCACGAATACTAGACACCGCTGTTCCTGACGGTGAACTTATCCTGACGTGGGATCAGCTCTATGAACTTGATGAACTCCCCACCAAACTGATTGTCGTGGGTTCGGGTGTCACTGGCGCCGAGTTCGCCTCCGCCTATCAAGGCTTGGGCTCGCAAGTTGTTCTGGTGTCCTCACGCGAACGAGTTCTTCCGGGGGAAGACATTGACGCCGCTCGCGTGATCGAGTCAGTTTTTGAGCGCCGAGGTATTGACGTCATGTCCGAGTCCCGAGCCGTCGGCGCGCAACGAACCCCACATGGTGTTGTGGTCACCCTCGAAGACGGCAAGGAAATTCATGGCAGTCACGTGCTTCTCGCTGTCGGGTCACTCCCCAACACGGACCAACTCAACCTGGAAAGCGCAGGCGTGAGAGTTGATAAACGCGGATTCATTGAGGTCAACAAAGTTTCACGCACGAGTACGCGCAATATTTACGCTGCGGGTGACTGCACGGGTGTGCTCATGCTTGCATCGGTCGCAGCAATGCAGGGACGAATCGCAATGTGGCATTCATTAGGTGACGCCGTTGCACCACTGGAATTGACCACCGTGTCCAGCACGATTTTCACCGACCCTGAAATCGCGACCGCAGGGGTCAGCCAAAAGGATGTAGATACGGGTATTTTTCGTGGAGATGTGTACCTACTCCCACTGGCCACCAATGCCCGCGCCAAGATGCAGGAGCAAAGTGACGGTTTTATTAAGATTTTCTGTCGCAAGACATCACGCATAGTCGCCGGCGCCGTGGTGGTCTCACCTAATGCGAGCGAACTAATCCACCCACTCACAGTCGCGGTTCAAG
>DKME01000136.1:2350-22605 GCA_002469525.1 Actinobacteria bacterium UBA7422 | reverse complement strand
GTGAACTTCAGCGGATCAGTGAAAGACTGCAACAAGTGGGTGCACTTAGCGGTGCATCAGATCACGGAACAACGAAAGCTCTCTATGCGCGAGATCCAGATGGGCTTGAGTTTGAAGTGAGTTGGTTAGTGCCTGCAGACTTGTTGCACCTTGAACCGGGTGGCATGAAAACCGAGCGATTAAACCTGCAGGCAACTATTGAAAAGTTTGGCGAACAGACATTGGGTGGTGCGGGGGTCTCGCATTAGTAAGTCGGTTCAGTCAGTTGGTGTTCTCGCGCCCGGAATGCCTTGCCCACCGTTGAAGTTCAAGATTTGTTCCGCTGCCGAATTTATAGTGGAGGGTTGAAATGTGGGCACAGTCATTGGCTGCGAAAACTCTTGGGTTGCGGTTTGTTGGTCTACCGCGTTCTGCAGTGCTTGCGCGGTTTGTTCGTAAAGGTTGCCGGACGCTACTGCTGGAGCATCACCCAAAACCTTTGTGTTTGCCTGGGTGATCGCATCGGTCACCTGCGAATTGACAGCATCGGATCCGTCAATGACAACTGCTCCGGTGCCTGTTGGTATTGGATCAGCAGATGACACTACCTCCATCCGGATTGAGTCAGTCGAGGTCCACGCTGGATAATTGAGTGTTGCAATAACCGGTGAATTCCCGGGAACCATAAAGGCGACATTGGGTGGATTCTCCGAGAACCCAAAGAGCTGCCACAGTGCCACCACAGACTGCCCATTAACTTCGATCGAAGCGCGATTAGGGCGTTCGGTGAAAAGCTCAACGCCAGAAGGGTCACTGAAGGTGACGTACTCGGTTCCATCGCGCTGCTCGGTATTGAACTCAGCGTTCAGAGCCACCATCCAGTGCGCTTGGTCGTCAGAGGCGATCGCTGAATCAGTAGCCGTCTGGTTTGATGAGCATGCGCTAAGCGCGAGTAGACCGAAAACAGCAACGGCAAGTAGTAGTGGCTTCATTCGTTGAGGTTAACCCAACGGTTTAGTCACTGATGCATAAGCACGTGAAATGTGTCCCGCTTGGCGGAAAGAGAAGGTGAAATAGATCCGCTTGGCGGGACGAAGCAGGCACACTCAATGCATGGAATTGTTTCAGCACGTGATCGGTGGCAGTGAAGTCCCTTCAATCGACGGCCAGACCATGCCCGACATTGACCCGTACACCCAGGAGCAGTGGGCCGATGTCGCACTTGGCGGTCCAGCTGATGCGGACAAGGCCGTCGCGGCTGCTCGAGATGCTTTTGACAACGGTCTATGGCCACGCATGGGGTTTGATAAACGGCACAAAATATTGCACGCGTTTGCCGATCTGATGGATGAGCACGCGCATGAACTTGCCATGGCGGACACGAGGGACATGGGCAAACCCATCACGCAGGCGTTGCATGACGCTGCGCGCAGTTCGTGGAATGTTCGCTTCTTTGCTGATCACGCGCTCATGAGCATGGCGGACACTTATCCCATGGACTCGGGCCACCACGCATATTCCACTTACGGTCCGGCGGGTGTTGTTGTTGCGATTTCTCCTTGGAACTTCCCGCTCATGATGAGTTCGTGGAAAGTTGCGCCTGCACTGGCTTGGGGGAACACGGTCGTGCTGAAGCCGGCTGAAGACACACCAGCGTCGGCGACAATCTGGGCGCGACTGGCCCTTGAGGCGGGTATCCCGCCCGGAGTTTTGAATGTCGTGCACGGATTTGGTCCCGACTCGGTCGGTGAAGCGTTGACCCATCATCCTGATGTCGACCGCATCACTTTCACCGGCGAATCAGGCACAGGGAAAATTATTAGTGCGGCGGCGGCGGCGAACTTAATTCCGGTGAGCTTGGAACTAGGTGGGAAGGGCGCAAATATTGTTTTCGATGACGCTGACATTGATAACGCCGTCAACTGGGCCGTTCAGGCGATTTTTCGCAACGCGGGGCAGGTGTGTTTGGCGGGGAGTCGACTTTTCGTTCAAAACCGTATTTACGATGAATTCATGAGCCGGTATAAGACTGCGGCCGAGAACATGTTGGTGGGCGATCCGAAAGACCCGAAAACTGAATTTGGACCGTTGGCGAGTGCGGAACACCATAAAAAAGTAACAAGTTATTTTTCAACTGTTAAAGAAGATGGTGGCCGAATTCTCACCGGTGGGCCGACGGAAGGTCTCTATGTCAGCCCAACAATTATTGTCGATGCTCCGGCGAGTGCACGTGTGTGCCGAGAAGAAATATTCGGCCCCGTGGTGGCGGTGCAAAGGTTTGACTCAGAAAGCGAAGTAGTGCGGGAAGCCAACTCAACCCCCTATGGTCTTAACGCCATGGTGTTCACGGAGAACCTCAGCCGTGCCCACCGAGTAGCGGAAAATCTTAAAGCGGGCACCGTGTGGGTGAACTGCTTCTTTATTCGTGATCTGCGCGCACCATTCGGTGGTGTGGGAGATTCTGGTGTCGGTCGGGAAGGCGGGAATTTCAGCAGGGAGTTCTTCACCGAGCCCAAGGCTGTTGTCATGCAGATCAACCGCAAGGAAGATTAACCAAGATTCAAATGGTCTCGAGCAGTTTTGAAAACACTGTCGGGGCTCGTCACTTCAAGATGAAGTGAAATGAGACCGGCAGCTATCCCACCCTGCACATAGGTCGGATTGTCATCGATGAAAACAATTTCACCCGCTGGCAGATCCATTTGCTCAATGGCAATTTCGTAAGCGCGGATATCAGGTTTACGGATTGCAATCTCCGAGGAATCGATAATGATGTCGAACAGTGAAAACCACTCTTGACTTTCCACCCATTCACGACCTTGGAAGTCCATCAGTTCGTTCGTCAAGATTCCCAAACGTAGTCCCGTCTCTTTGGCATCGCGGGCTAGCGCAAGTGCTTCGGGTCGAATAATCTCAACACCCGGGGTTTGGAATATGGCGCGCATGATTGTTGGGTGGCCGTCGAGTGGAGCGCCATTTGCCTGCGCCTTCGCTGCGAAATCAAGCCAGTACTCGCGTTCTGTTGCTTCACCTTGGAGATAGCGGTCCCAGCGTTCGTCGGTGCCCGAATCCAGTGGCCCACGGCCAACCACTGTTCCTGGAGGTAGGCCTCGGAGTTGTTCGTATTGATCGGCGACTTCCCACGCGGACTTGAAGAAAACGACACCAACGTCGAGGAGAAGTCCTTGGGCCTGAGTTGTGTTCATTTGGATACCTCGCCTGAGACATCTTCGCCTCGCGCACTTGCCAGCAGGATTTCGCGCAAGGACTTCGGCATGGTGGGTTCGGGCAGGTCGATGTCGATCCAGCCTTCGCTTTCCCGGGTCGAGTACACCGCGAGGTGAGTACTCGGATCGCCCTGTTTTTCGCCAGTGGCAAGGTTGAAGCGCCAAAAGTGCCCCGGACAACTAATGCAACCCTCACGGGCAACCCCTTCGCTCAGGAGTACGCCGTTGTGCGGGCATACATTTGTGACCGCGCTAACGACCCCAGAATTGCGCGAAAGAAGTATGTGCCTTGCGTTAACGATTGTTCCTACGAATTGTGCTTCAGGGAGTTCGCTTGATTCAAGGGCTCGGTGCCAGGTCACGTGAAAAGCATTCGTTACGCGGGTCGAAGCTTGGATATTGGCTCTCCACCAATTGCCCACTCATCGGCTGAAACTTCATAAATCGCAACGCGAATTCTCTGAGGATCGCTGCCAAGTGATTCGGAGGTAGCATCAGTGATCTTCTTCATGAGATCGTGTTTTTGTTCTGCTGTGCGACCTTCAACCATTGTTACTTGAATGAACGGCATTTAAACTCCTTCTAATTAGACACACGAAATTTCGACCGTACCGAGTTGATCGAAGCGAGCGGTGATGCAGTCACCAGGTTGCACCGCGACGGCCTCGGTCATAGCGCCAGAGAGCACAATGTGGCCTGCTTTCAGCCCTTCCCCGCGCGAAGCTAGTTTGCGAACCAACCACGCGACACTGGCCGCTGGGTGACCAAGGACTGCCGCCCCTGAAGCTGTTGCAACCAGTTGTCCATTTTTTTCAAACACGCAACCAAGTGTTCGAAGATCGACACTTTCTGGATCAATCGCAGTGCCACCGAGGGAGAAGCCAGCGGAGGATGAATTGTCGGCGGCGACGTCGGGCAGGGTGAATGAGTACCCGGCGAAGCGGGAATCTAGGACGTCAACGGCGGCAAAAACAAACTGCGTTGCAGCCAAGACATGCGCGGCAGAAATGTGAGAACCATGGAGATCGCTACCCAAGAGGAAGGCGATTTCGGGTTCGCACCGGGGTTGAATGAACGTATCGCAGGCTAACTGTGCACCCGTATCAATCTGCATGTCACTAGTCAGCCATCCGTAGAGCGGTTCGGAAACATTCATCTGCTTCTGCTTGGCAACACTGGTCAGCCCCAGTTTCGCCCCAACAATCACGTGTCCTGAATCAATCCGGGCTTGTACAACTTCGGCCTGGATGTCGTACGCAACGGCGATGTCGAGGTGTGGCTCTTTGTCCGTCAGTGCGGTCGTTGCCGTCCTGTTGCGCGCTGCGTCGATGAGTTGTTGCGCCTGGTGTGAGTGTGTCATTTCCCTGCCTCCGCGTGCTTCTTGGCCAATTCGAGAGCGACGTCGATAATCATGTCTTCCTGGCCACCAACAACTTTCCGCCTGCCCAGTTCCAACAGAATGTCAGCCTGGGAAACGTTGTAGCGTTCGGCGGCACGCTGTGAATGCAGGAGAAATGAGCCGTAGACCCCGGCGTATCCCAGGATCAGTCCTGCACGGTCAATGACTTGTTGGCGCGGCATCAAGGGACGAACGACTTCCTCGGCGACATCCATGAGAGCGAGAACATCTACCCCTGTTGTGATTCCGTATTTATCGGAGACGGCAGCCAGGATTTCAGTTGGACAGTTACCTGCTCCCGCACCGAGCCCCGCGCTTGTTCCGTCGAGGTTCCTAGCACCCTCCTCATAAGCGGCAATCGAGTTCGCCACAGCCATGGACAGGTTGTTATGTGCATGAACGCCAATTGGAATTTCAAGGGCATTAACCAGTGCGTTGACGCGGCGACGTACATCCTCGGTTGTCATGGCGCCCGCGGAATCTGCAAAATAAATTGCGTCGGCCCCGTAAGACTGCATCTTGAGGGCCTCTTCGACCAGTCCTTCCGGGCTATTCATGTGTGCCATCATCATGAAGCCGATTGTTTCCATGCCCAGAGCCTTGGAAGTTTTGATGTGCTGCTCGCTAATATCTGCTTCCGTGCAATGTGTTGCGATTCTGGCCATGCCAACACCAAGTTCGTGAACATCGCGCAGGTCGTCCGCAAGGCCAATTCCTGGAAGCAATAGGCAAGCGATTTTCGCGTTGGTGGTCGCGTCACAGGCCTGGGCGATCAACTCCTTTTCGTCGACTTTGGAGAAGCCGTAGTTGAAACTTGAGCCACCGAGTCCGTCCCCGTGAGCGATCTCAATTACTTGAACGCCAGCGCGATCAAGGCCTTTGACGATCGCGATCACGTCTTTGGTGTCGTACTGGTGACTGATGGCGTGTGAACCATCACGCAATGTTGAGTCGATGAGTCTGAAATCAGTTGTAGGCGTAGTGGTGGTCACGCTGAGGCCTCCTTTTCTTTACGTGATTGAGCGATTGCTTCCCCGACGCGCATCGCGGCGGCAGTCATGATGTCGAGATTTCCCGCGTAGGGAGGTAGGTAGTCTCCGGCGCCTTCAACCTCAAGCAGCACTACGGCACGGTGCGGAACGACCCCGCCGGGTGTGTGAAAAGGACCCTCTTCAATGACAGGCGCATTTTTTAGACGGTAGCCGGGTACATATTGTGAAACCCCCGCAACCATTTCGTGCACCGATTCCAAAATCGCAGCATGGTCGGAGCCTTCTGGTATCGCCGCGAAAACGGTGTTGCGCATCATGATTGGTGGTTCTGCCGGGTTAAGCACCATGATCGCCTTGCTATGAACCGCACCCCCAATCTCGCGTAATGCGGTGGACGTTGTTTTTGTAAATTCATCAATATTTTGTCTGGTGCCGGGGCCGGCGGATTTTGAAGCAACCGTGGAAACCATTTCGGCGTAGGGGAGTTCCTCGATGGCTCGACGGATGGCGTAAACCATGGGCGTGGTCGCCTGCCCTCCGCAGGTCACCATGTTGACATTTGGTGCATCAAGGTGTTCATAAAGATTTACAGCAGGGATCACTTTCGGCCCACGAGCAGCGGGAGTAAGGTCGACGGCCGTTATCCCAGCGGCCGCGTATTGCTTGTAATGACGAACGTGAACATAGGCACTTGTGGCGTCAAAAATCATGTCAAGATTTTTTGCGTTTTCCAGGACCCACTCGGGGCCGCTGTGCGGCGCTTCGAGTCCTAAAGCGTGAGCCCTTGCAAGCCCGTCACTGTCGGGGTCGATACCTACAAGTGCAACGAGATCGAGAACGTCACTTCGCATCATTTTGACCATGAGGTCCGTTCCAATATTTCCGGAGCCGATGATGGCACATCGCATGAATATTTCCCTTCTATCGCTGTGAGACGGCGTGCTACTTATATTGTCTGGTTGTTCTGTTATTCGGCTATTCGGAGCGTGATTGGTCCTAGGTGCGCAAATTCTGCGCGAAAAGTGTCACCGGGGGAGATCGGAGCCATGGCGTGGAGCGCTCCGGTCATGATCACGCTTCCAGAGCGCAAGGTGACTCCCAAAGGAGCTAGCGTGTTAGCGAGCCAGGCGACGGCAGCAAGTGGGTCCCCTAACGCTGCTGCCCCGGCTCCGGTTGCAATAATTTCTCCGTTTTTAGTGAATACCATGCCGATCAGTCGAGGATCGCACGCATCAACCGGAATGAGGGTGCTACTTAGGGCAATCGCACCGCCGCTTGCCAGGTCGGCAATCGTGTCCGCGATTTTTATCTTCCAGTCGGTGATTCTGGAGTCAACGATTTCGATCGCTGCAAGCAAACCATCAGTTGCTTGATACACCTGCGCGGGGGTGCAGTGCGGTCCGGTTAAGTCTTTTTTGAGAACAACCGCGATCTCCGCCTCGACTCGAGGTGCGATGAAATCGCTCACCGAAACGGTTGCGCCGTCACGGTAGATCGTTGAGGAAAATATGGGACCGAAATCTGGTTGGTCGACACCGAGGAGTTCTTGCATGGGAAGTGATGTCAGTCCCAGTTTGTAACCCGCGAGCGTCTCACCCTGCTCAAGGAGCAGTGCCAAAAGGTGTTGTTGAATCGCGTATCCCTCCGCAACACCGAGTTCGGGATCGGATTCCGTGAATGGCGGTATTGCAATGAGTGATGCACGAGCATTGAGCAAAGCGAGTGCCATTGCGGCACTCTGATCAGAACTAAGTTTCATCATGGCCTTCCTTTGGATTTATCGTGGTAACCGAGTCGACGACTAATTGCGACACCGGCGTCTATGCAGGGCCGCGCGAAGCGACGCAGTGAGTCTCCGGTGAGTCTTTGAAGGGGGCCGGCGACAGAGACTGCGGCAATTACTTCACCCATTCCGTTTCGCACCGGTGCGGCTACCGATGCAACACCCATTTCGGACTCATTTATGTTTTCGGCCCAGCCCTTCCTGCGAACCTCGCTGAGTTCGGCGCGAAGAAGGTCAATTCGTATGATCGTGTGCGGGGTATGCGGCTTGAGTCGCCACCCATTGAGAGTCACCTCAAGCGCATGTGGTTGCAAACTTGCTAATAATAGTTTGCCGGTGCTGGTGCAGTGGGCGTCATTGCGAAAACCAACGCGGCCGAAAAGTCGAAGCGTCTGCTGACTTTCCCGCCGTTCAACGTAAACAACTTCACGCCCGTCTAGAACAGCAATCTGGACCGTTTCTTTTGTTGCATTGCGCAGGTGGTCGATCACAGGACTACACGCTTCGTGTAAGTCAGCATGCAGGGATACCGAGGCTCCGAGTTCGTACATGACCAGCCCCAAACGGTAGGTGCCCGTGTGCGGGTCTTGCTCCAAAATCCCTTCTGAAGCAAGGGTATTTACTAGTCGGTGAGCAGTGCTTTTTCCAATTCCAAGTCGACGTGAAAGTTCGGTCACGCCGATATCACGATTTCCTTTTGAGTACTCTTTGAGAAGTCGCGCGGCATTCGAGACACTGGAAAGAGTGGAGTGGGATCGACGCACAGGATCATCCATTACCGGCACCCCGCAGTCCCTTGATCAAGTCCTTACGAACCATGACAAAGTCAAGTGAGTCAGTGTCAAGGCGAGGATCGATTGCCCGCGCAAGGAGTGCGTGCGCATTGCTTAAGTTGTTGACGAATGCAGAGTTCATCTCTAAAACTAACTGTGTCTTGTGCGGTGCGAGGGCCGCTATGGTGTCAAAGTCCCGAATTGCGGCGGCGTGGGAATGCGCAAGTCCCGTCCCCGCGTGCTGTGCGTGGTGAGCACTCAGATCGCTGCCCGGTGGAATGCTCAGGTGATACAGGGTCGACCGCAGCCCTAGAGCGTCCTGAACTTCAATGATCGCCGGGCCGTCAGTTTCGTCGATCATGCCTAAGTTGGGAATCACGGTTGGGTCATAGAACCGCAGCACCCAATGTAGGTCCCCGACACTGTCATCCATGCTGACTTCATGGCCCTGTGGTGCCGGCAAAATCTCCTGAGTACCAACAACGTGAAGGTATCGGGTTCCAATAGCGGTGACGGTGAATTGAGGAGCAGCAAAGAGTGGTAATCGGAGACGATCAGCAGGTGCGAGGTAAGCGCAGGCGTCCACGTATGCCTGGTGGCTGGCTCGAATGTAGACAGCCATAGCAGTGCGCATGTCTTCTGGCGCAGTTTGCGAGAACTCAGCTCCCATGCGGCAGGACGTTAGCAGGAAGTGTTCCTCTAGATGGGACAATGTGCTTCCATGCGGGACACAATCGTTCTAACGTCCGCTTCAACACATGTGAGTTAACCCAAATCGGTTAGCTCAAAGCGTTGAGGAAGTGGAGTGAAAATGGGACTGCAACGTCTAGCCCATGTCGACGTAACGGTCACTGATCTGGATCTTGCGACCGCCTACTACACAGAGGTGATTGGTCTGATCGAGACCGAACGCGACGAAAACTCGGTCTATCTCAAGTGTTGGGACGAACCCAATCACCATTCGCTTCGGTTGATTTATGGTCCGCGAGTTGGCTTTGAACAAATGTCTTTCAAAGTAGACCGAGAAGACGACCTATCCAATTTCGAAAACAAGGTGACGAAATATGGGTTCCCCGTGCGACGGGTTTCAAAGGGCGACCACGTGGGTCAAGGGGAATCAATTCGATTCGAGACCCCCTCGGGTCAAACCATGGAGCTCGTTCACGACCTTGAAATGGTGGGTCGGGCAACGACCCTTGTTAACCCCTCGCTCACCGTAGAAGGGCTGAAGGGCATTGCGCCGCCTCGGCTTGACCACGTATTAGTTACGGCAGAAGAAGTGGGTGACTCGGCAAAGTTTTACCAGGATGTTTTTGGATTTAGAATTACCGAGCAACTCTTGGACGGCCAGGGACACCAGTCAGCAGTCTGGATGGAGGTCTCGCACAGCCCGCATGATTTGGCAATTGTCAGTGGTAAGAACGGTGGTCTTCACCACTTTGCTTGGTGGTTAGACGATTGGGATCACGTCCGCCGGTCAGCCGATGTTCTGGCCTACAACGGAATTCAAATTGATGTGGGCCCAACCCGTCACGGAATTACACGTGGAAACACGATCTACTTTTTTGATCCGCTGGGCACTCGCAATGAAGTTTTCACGGGTGGTTACCGGCCTGACCCAGACTTTCCCACGATTACGTGGACCGAGGATCAAATCGGACGTGCAATTTTTTACTATGAGGGCGAACTCAATCAGCGATTCATGAACGTTCACACGTAAGGCGGAAAAAGTTCACATGGCAATTCTTCGTTTATCTCATGTTGAGATTCGGGTGCCGGATCTCGAGTTAGCCACGGCCTACTACAGCGAGGTTGTGGGTATGTTCGAAACCGCTCGCGAAGGGGACCGCGTATTCCTTAAATGTTGGGATGAACATCAGCATCACTCAGTAATCCTGCAGAGCGCTCCAACCTATGGGTTGGTTCGGATGGGTTGGAAGCTGCAGTTCCTCGAAGATCTTGATTACTATCAGGAAAAACTGGAAGCAGTCGGAGTGCAGGTCGACAGGTTGAATCCTGGACAGGCTGGCCCGGGCAGTGGTTCTTCGATCCGTTTCGAATTGCCCAGTGGCCACGAGATGGAACTCACTTATGGCATGGACCAGGTGGGGAATTTGCTTCCACTGACTAACCCGCCACCCAAACCTCTTGGAATGGTCGGGATTGCACCCCCTCGGATTGACCATATTTTTCTGACGTGTGAAGACGTTGGGGTTAACACTAAATTTCTTGAAGGTGCTCTCGGCTTCCACATGACAGAGCAAGTGTTGGGTGACGACGGTTTCCAGGTAGCAACGTGGCTCGAGCATTCGAATCAGTCACACGACATTGCACTGGTAACTGGACAAGACAAAGGTTTGCATCACTTCGCCTATTACGTTGAAGATTGGACCGCAATCCGTGATGCTGCAGATATTTTGGCGTACCACGGTGTGAACATTGAAACGAATCCCACGCGACACGGTGCAACTCGCGGGCATTGTTTGTACTTCTTCGATCCCGCGGGCAACCGTAACGAGACTTTTACCGGTGGTTACTACGTAGATCATGACGAACCACCCGTTACTTGGACCGAGGCTGAAATGGGACGAGCAATTTTCTATTACGACGGCGTGGTGAACCAAAAGTTCCTCACGGTTCACAGTTAGGAAAATCATGGCGACTAAAGATTCAACCTCGCAGCCGACTGGGAGCGCCACGCGCTCTGCCCTCCCGCGCATGGACCGCACTGACCCGCCTGGCTATTTGCAGCGCTACCTCGAGCGCGAGGCGAGAGGAGTTCAAGCGCCGACCGCTGAGATGTTGGATCTCGATCGAACTGAGTCCACCCCGCTGTATTTGCGCCGATTCCGCGACCGAAAAAGTGGTGCGAATCCATTGGAAGAGCACGTCCCAATGTGGGAGGGTCATGATCTAGGTGTCACAAACGCGTACTCACGAATAACAAAAACGAAAGAAATCGTTCCTGAGTCTCCAGAGCAAGCGGGGGCACTACTCACTACTCAAGTCCACATCATTCGACATGGTGAAACCCAGGGCTATTCCACTGAAAGCGGATTGACCCCGCTGGGCAGTTGGCAAGTACACCGCCGTGGTTTTGACATCAGCAAGAGTATTAAAAACGGTGACCGAATCAGAATCGTCTGCGCGGATACCAACAGGGCTCGACAAACGTCTGAGGGAATTCGCAAAGGTTTGCTCGATGGTCTGACCATGTGGGATCGAACGGCAGAAATCAGTGAAGTAACGGCGATGCCAGAGTTTCGCAATTTTCAGGTTTGGACTCCTGAAGGTTTACGAGATGTGACAGGGGCATTTCGTTTATACAAAAAGGAAATGGAAAAGTACGAACGGGTGGCCATGGGTGATCGACCGACGTGGCTGGTCGAGATGGATCGTTTCTGGAGCACCCAGGCAGGTGGAGCAGATCCGATCACACTGTGGACTCAGATTCCCATGCTCAACTTTGAACCACCTTCGGCAACCGTGCGCAGGTTTTGGGCAGGGATCCAAAGGATTATGGCCGAGTATCCCGGTGAACGGATAATCGTTGGTACGCATTCCGGACCGATTCGAGTATTTGCTATCAGTGCTTTCGGCTACGACCCCGGGGAGCCCTACAACACTGAAGAAATCATTGTCCGCATGATGTCGAACAACTCATGTTTCATCGCGTATCGAAATCGTGTGCAAGAAGTAATGGTTCCTAACCTAGATGAGCTTCCCGACTGGTGGGCTGGACTAAGTGGTCGCGCCCTCCCGGTTTCGCTGCGAACGGAGGGAGAATAAAAATGTTAGAAAATATTGTGTGGTTTCACGGCTATTGGAAAGGCCTCAAAGGCGAGGTAGGTGGAAAAGGCGCAAGTCTTGGTGAAATGACAGGAGCTGGGCTACCGGTACCGCCAGGCTTCACGCTCACGTGCACGGCCTTTCGCACGAGCAAGGAACAGAGCGAACTCGACGAAGATATTGCTCGACTACTTTTTGAACTGGACACCGAGAACACGGACATGGTTACACAACGTTGCCGCGAAATACGAGAAGCTTTTAGCAAAATGGAGATGGTGCCTGAGGTTGAAGTTGATTTGCGCAATGCGTATCGGGAACTTTGCCAAGTTTCTGGAACGCAAGACATCCCGGTAGCGGTTCGTTCCTCAGCAACAAGTGAGGATTCACCAGATGCATCCTTCGCTGGAGAGCACGACACGTACCTGTGGATTCGCGGTGAGGAAGCTGTCATCGATGCAGTCCGCCGATGTTGGGCAAGTCTTTTTACCGACCGCGCAACTTGTTACCGGGTTGAAATGGGATACGAACATAAATCTGTTGAAATGAGTGTCGTAATTCAAAAAATGGTGCACCCAATCTCTGCGGGAGTTGCTTTCACACTCAACCCCGTCAATGGAGATCGATCCCAAGTGTGCATCGACTCTGCTTGGGGTTTTGGTGAGTCAGTTGTTTCGGGTGAAGTTACCCCCGACAACTACTTAATAGACAAAGTCTTGATGGAAATTGGTCAACGCAAGGTGTCCGTCAAGGAAATGGAGTTCAAACTCAGTGATCACGACAGCGTGGAACGAGCTGAGTTAGATGAAGAACGCGCCAAGTCACCAAGTTTGACAGACGCGCAAATCAAGGCGATCGTGAAACTGGCGAAACTCGCCGAGAAGCATTATGGCTGCCCACAAGATATTGAGTGGGCCGTGGACGCAGACCTACCAGAAGGCAGCAATGTTGTTCTTCTGCAGTCGCGTCCAGAAACCGTCTGGAGCAAGAAAACGAGATCCACTTCACAGGGTGCTCAGTCTTCCGGCGATTTTATGGCAAGCATCGTTTCCACATTGATGAATCCACTTCATACAAAAAAGTAACTGCACATTTACGGGTAACTACGCGAAAGGAAATGAAATGGTCGATCGTTTTCCAAGTCCATTTGACATTGAAACTCCAGAGGGTGCCGAGGGCTGGGAGGATATGTACGTATATTCCTCACTGTTTTCCGAGCACCGACGCAAGTCCGAAGACACAACATTTTGGTTCCAAGACGGAGTCCATTGGCCAAATGTATTGACTCCGTGGGATGCAACGTTTCTGGAATACGCACTTGCATCTCTATCGCAATACAACTCTCGACACTTGCAGGTGCCACCCGCTGACGGCATTGCTTTCAGAATCTTAAATGGCTACTGCTATCTCAGTCCAGTCGCTGCAGACCCTTCTACTATCGAGGAACGGGTTGCAAACTTCACCGATCGCGCGGGTCACTATTTCATGAATTGGGATGACCTATATTCCAACTGGATGGTGAAAATCCGAGATCTCATCGGTGAATTGGAAGCAATTCAATTCACGGCTCTTCCTGCGATTGAAGACGCTGATCTTGTGGTCAAGTCGGGCGCAGGTGTTGGATCAGGTTACCAAATCCAAGAGAATTACCACCGGATTGTTAGTTTGGGTCTGAAGTTATGGAATTACCACTTTGAGTTCCTTAATTTGGGTTATGCCGCTTACCTAGATTTCTTTATGTTCTGTAAGACGGTGTTCCCAAGTATTCCGGATCAAGCTATTGCAAAAATGGTTGCTGGCGTTGACGTGGACCTGTTCCGGCCGGACGACGAACTCAAAAGGTTGGCCCGCAAAGCAGTCGACTCAGGAGTTGCCGAGGCATTTTCTGCTGGTGATGTTGATGCAACGTGCGAGATTCTCAAGAGTAGCGCGGACGGTCAGGAGTGGATTGCATCATTTCAAGAGTCAGCGGAACCGTGGTTCAATTTTTCAACGGGGTCCGGTTTCTATCATCGGGACAAGATCTGGATTGAAAACATTGAGGTCCCCTTTGAGTTTATTCGCAGTTACATCGAAAATCTAAAAGATGGTAAGGACCTTAACCGCCCGGTGGAAGCTATTCGGGCCGAGCGGGATCGGGTTGTCAATGAATACATTGAATTCCTCGAGACCGATGAAGACCGCGAAGCATTCCAAGGAAAACTGGGACTTGCTCGGACCGTGTTCCCGTACGTGGAGAACCACAACTTTTATGTTGAGCATTGGGCGCACTCTGTAATCTGGCGCAAGATGCGTGAACTCGGCGCCATCATGGTTGATCAGGGATTCTGGGAGAAACCAGATGACATTTTCTATCTCAAGCGTGTCGAAGTTGAAGAGATGCTCTGGGACTATTTCGTGTCATGGGCGACACCTGAGGCCCCGGCGGGACCGGGATACTGGCCGCCGATCATTGCCGATCGTCGGCGCATGTGTTCGGCGTTGGCAAATTGGAAGCCTGTCCCAGCGCTTGGTGAGCCACCAGAGGTAATCACCGAACCATTCACGGTAATGCTGTGGGGAATCACCTCTGACAGCGTAAACTCTTGGCTGGGCGGCGGAGAACAAGTAGAAGGCGAACTCCGCGGTATGGCAGCGTCTCCTGGCCTGGTGGAGGGCCTTGCCAGAGTGATCCTTTCTCCTGAGGATATTGGTCAAATGCAGGAGGGTGAAATTCTCGTGGCCCCCCTCACGGCTCCTAGTTGGGCACCAATTTTCGGGCGAATTCAAGCAACGGTTACCGACTCTGGTGGCATGATGAGCCATGCGGCGATCGTCTGCCGAGAATATGGGCTTCCTGCGGTTACGGGCACGGGGTTTGCGACGGCCAAAATACAGACAGGCCAGCGAATTCGAGTCGATGGAACTAACGGCGTGGTCACTATCCTTGACTGAGCAGCGGAAATAATTAATAGGTTCCTTCGGGCGGGACGGAAAACTTGCCGTCCGAAGGAATCATCCGCACTCTTGAGAGGGTGGAATTAAGATTTAAGGATAATCAGTACTTTTTGCGGAGGAGTAGCCATGTTAACTGTTGAACAAAATGAAGAATTGACTTCGGTAGGCCCCAGTACGCCTATGGGGGAACTACTTCGACGGTATTGGTACCCGATCGCTTTTGAAGAAGACTTTGATGCCGTGCCCACCAAGACCGTGCGCTTATTGGGTGAGAACTGGACACTTTTCAAAACTCCGATTGGTGGCAAGTACGGCATTGTTGCCGAGCACTGCCCCCACCGCCGTGCATCATTGACCTACGGCGTTGTCCACGAAGATGGAATCCGTTGCGGCTACCACGGGTGGAAGTTTGACTTCGACGGCCGTTGTGTTGAGCAACCAGCTGAATCTGATAATCAAAATTTCCGGGATCGAGTTCAACAAAAGTCAGGAAAAGCACAGACAATGGCGGGGATGGTTTGGGTTTATGTTGGCCCAGATCCGGCACCGGAACTTCCACGCTTTGACGTATTCGTCATGGATGGAGTCAAAGACTGTGGTTATACGACCCTGCCATGCAACTGGTTACAAATCATGGAAAATTCGGTAGATCCACACCATGTGGAGTGGTTGCACGGTCTCTACTTTGAATTCCTCGGTCAAACACAAGGTTTTGAAGCTCCAAAGGCATTTCAGAAAAAGCACATGAAGACCGGTTTTGAGGAAATTGAGTGGGGAATTCTCAAGCGACGAGTCCTTGAGGGTGGTACCGAAGAAAATGATGATTGGAAAATCGGGCACCCATTGGTCTTCCCCTATTTCATGCGAGTTGGTGGCGCTGGCATAAATCAAATGCAAATCCGGGTGCCAATTGACGACACCCACACTTGGACTCTTTTCTTTTCAACGCATTCACCGAAGGGTGCTGAACTGCCCGTACAGGATCGCCCAGTGTTTTACGAGTATTTGTGGAAAGACGAACAGGGTCGTTTCATCACCGACTACGTAGAAGGTCAAGACACCATGGCTTGGGTTTCTCAAGGTGAAATTATTGACCGTAGCCAAGAGCACCTGGGTCGATCTGACGCTGGTGTGGCAATGTTACGCAAAATGTTTAAAGAAAATATGAAAAAAGTGGCAGATGGTAAAGATCCTTTAGGCACTATCCGCGTTCCCCACGATCGCATAGATCTACCGTGTGAAAAAGACAAGTTTGGCGCCGAGCGTGAATTCGCTAACGCGTGGATCACCGGTGGTTCAATGCGTTATAGCCCAATAAAGCAGGAGCTACTCGATCTGCACGAGGACGCATGGGCCGCGCGTGAAAGTGCTGGGACCAGTGCCTGAGCAATCCGGTCGACCTCTGACAGACACCCCCATGTCATCTCAGCAGCGTCAGGCCGACCTCGCTGCCCTACCCCCAGATCCTCACCGTTTGCCACCAAAAGGCTCATGGTTCGGTTCGGATGCGGAACGTCATTTACTCGATCGGCCCAGGTTCTGTCCCATGTGCGCGGTGGAGATTGAGAACATGGGGGGAATTTCAACGGAGTATTGGTCTGCTGATCGACGTGTCTTCATGACTTGGTGTGGTGACTGCGGCTGGTTCGGCGAAATTGTGCGTTTCGATTTGGTGACAATCACCGAAGAAGAACACTAGATTCAGTTTTTCGTTGTGGACTCGGCAGCGATTGCTGACTTGATTGGCAGCGCACGGACGCGGGAAACAACCTTGGTGGCTGACCAGGTAGCGGTTCCGGACTCTTTGGCCTATGAAATTCAATGGATCAATACCCAAAAGCGACTTGACTCGGGCGAAGAAATAATCGGTTGGAAACTCGGTTACGTATCTGAAGTGATGCGACTTTCCATGGGAATTACAGAACCCAATTACGCTCCGTTGTTTGCAGAGTCATTCCTTCAAAGTGGTAGCACTCTTCCTGGTGGTTTGATTGCGCCACGAGTTGAACCAGAAATCGCGGTAGTCCTCGATCAGAATCTTGACCCTGAAAAGTATTACCTTTCCCTTGAAGTTGTTGATTCGATCTGGCGGGACTACAACTTCACGTGGGCGCTCAACACTGCAGATCAATCTTCGAGCGCTTTCGCTGTACTAGGGCCGGATTTATTGAACCCAGCCTTAAATCGGCGCGTGTCACAGGAGGAACTCTTTGGTTTGATCGCCACTATGGAGTTCGGATTGTCAGGTGGTGAACCTGTCTTGTGGGATCCGAAATCAACAGATATCAATATTGCTGCAAGCATTGACTGGCTGCGCGAGTCACTACTCAGGACTCCTCGCCAACTAAGGCCGGGAGACGTTGTCCTAACCGGTGGTTTGTGCGCTCCCATTCCCTTGATGGCCGGACATTCGATCCAGAGTGTTCTGACCATGAAAGACTCAAGTCCCTCTTCAGGTTCATCCCCGCATCGAGTTGTTATTTCACGAGAAAGGTAATTCATTGCCCGCATTAGTTTTTGATTTCGGTGGACCTGTTCTGCTCACGCCATTTGAGCTTCGACACCAAGGTGAGGATCGATTGGGTCTTAGCCGCGGAACTCTTGCGTGGACGGGACCATTTGATCCAGACGCAGATTCCGATTGGCAGGATTTCCAAAACGGATTGATCAACGAGCGTGAATACTGGAAATTGCAAGTGGATAAATTCACTGAGATTATGGGAAGGGAAACAACCATGCAGGAGCTCATGGCTCCACTGTATTCGGGTTCGGAATCAGAACTCATTCGTCCAGAGGCGCGTGACCTCCTGCGCGAAGCCAAAGCACAGGGGATCCCCGTGGGGATGTTAACTAATGATTTAACGGCTTTTCATGACGCGAGTTGGATTGCGGGCATCACGATCATAAGCGAGTTTGACGCCATGGTTGATGGACGGCAAGACTCAATTTTCAAGCCGGATCCTGCGGCATATCAACTGATGTGTGAGCGGCTTAACGTTCCCGTTGAAGGCACTGTTTTCGTTGACGATCAGCCAATCAATCTACGAGGCGCAGAAGCGCTCGGGATGGTGGCAGTCCATCTGGATCCGCGCTCACCCGTTGAAGGATTTCACCAAGCGCGCGTGGCGCTGGGACTCATTTCCTAATCCCGGCTAGGAAGTAGTAAAGCTGATCGCCTGCATAGGGCAGACGTCAACCGCATTGTCCACATCGTCTTGGCGGTCGTCTGGAACTTCTTTGGTGTACTGGATGTTTCCGTCGTCGTCGAGCTGGAAAATGTCTTCAGCTTCAAAAACACACTGNNAGTAGTAAAGCTGATCGCCTGCATGGGAATTGGCCATGTGTGCATAGCCCCTTGTGAGTCTTGAGTGAAGAATGAATTTTGCCGCGCGCAGTTAGAGTCCGATCCCTAGCGGATCAATTTTCGTATTTGGGCCAGACCGGCTGGGACTGATTTTTGAGTCTTCTCAGAAACTCTGACTGTGAGAAAATTATGGGCTAGGCTTCCCTCACTAGTCAAGTTCGTCATCCGGGACACGAGCCATGGCGCTTATGTCCCCGGACTCAGTCGGAGATTTGGGGTAAAGCGTGTCTGAGTTGGCGAATAATGTGCAGTTCGTGGTGAAAGCGGTGTCGAGCACCGGTGGAGCCAGTGAGTTTCGCCAGAACATGAGGCCACATCCGTTGGTGTATCAAGAGCTGCCACATGACCCGCATTTTGGCATCTACAACGGCCGCTTGCGCTCACTCTCTTATGCACACGGTGATGCGGAGTCACTTTATTGGCGATTGCGACAGCAAGTCATGCTCGCGCATACTGGTGAGCTAGCCACTGAAATCCGTGGACCTGAGGCGGAAGCATTTCTTGATCGGGTGCTCACCCGCAGCGTGGCAAAGGTGCGGGTTGGTCGATGCAGTTATCAGATCGCTTGTTATCTGGACGGCGGAGTCATCATGGATGGTGTGCTCGTGCGGCTGGCTGCTGATCGATTCTGGTACGTGCAAAGCGATGGTGAATTCTACGGTTGGCTACGCGCCCAGGCAGAAGGATTTGATGTCGAAGTGTTTAACCCGCAAGTGTGGGTGAGCCAAGTGCAAGGTCCACGCTCATTAGATGTACTCGCCATGGTCGCGGACGAGGGTTTGCCAGATCCCTTCAACTATTTTGACCAAGCGAAGATCCACATCAATGGAGAGCCTATTGTGATTACTCGCACTGGGTTTACAAACGAATTAGGTTGGGAATTTTACCTCGAGCCAGGGGCAGACGCACGAATGGTAGGCGATGCCATCATGGAAGCGGGTAGCACTTATGGCATGCACACGATGCCGGCTGAGGTGACTAACACCCGCCGCATGGAGGGCGGTCTACTATTTGCAGGCACTGATTTTGACGAAACTATGACCCCATTTGAAGCGGGCTTTGGATCCCNNCATCGATTGGGAAAAAGGCGACTTCATTGGGAGGGATGCGCTCAGTCAGGCCGATCAGCGCAGACGCACTTGGGGCCTCACGTGTGCGGGGGGAACTGCACTCCACGGAGACACCGTGTTTATTAACGGGGTACCCAGTGGGCGAGTTACTAGCAGCGCGTTCTCTCCGACTCTGCAGATGGGCATCGCGATTGTGCAGCTCGCAGATGCCGACTTGGGCCCTGGGACCCAGGTGGAAGTTTTGTGCGCCGATGGGAAAATGCATAAGGGGCAGGTTAGTGAACTGCCCCTTATTGACCGCGGGGGCGACATTCCCCGTGGACGCGACCCGCAGCAACCGATAGAAGATCCCTCTGTATAACAGTTGTAAAGATTACTGAACAATTCTTTTGTAGGTCAGATACACAAGACGGCTACACAAGGAGCAACTCAACAATTTTCTATTGCGATTACGCCCAAAGACGCTTGGTGGCTTGATGATTTTCGAAATTACCGGTCCCGCGGAAACGGGAATCTGAGAAAATCTTGTGGGGTTTAATCCGTTAGCCCAGTAAGTGGACCGCGATCTCCTGGTTATTCTAAGAAGCCACCCAGATATTCCAGTTAGAAATTGGGAGTGCCCTAAAGGCTCTTGATCTCGTGTTCTATTTGCTCTCGTAGTTTATTTTTCCGAATCTTTCCAGTGTTTGTTCGTGGAATTTCCTCAAATATAAACTGACGCGGAATTTTATAGGCTGCCAAATAGTTTCGACAGTGCTCTGTCAACTCCTCATTCGTGACAGTGTGGTTGGGTGATAGTTCGATAAAGGCACACGGGGTTTCACCCCACTTTTCATGTGGCATCGCTACGACTGCGACAACTGCTACCGCTGGGTGTTTATATAAGGCATCTTCAATTTCAATCGAAGAGATGTTCTCACCACCCGAAATAATAATATCTTTAGA
>DKME01000136.1:0-2330 GCA_002469525.1 Actinobacteria bacterium UBA7422 | reverse complement strand
CGGTCTTTCAGTTGAAGATAGCCATCTGGATGAATCACCCCGAGGTCGCCAGAATGGAACCAGCCACCAGCAAACGCCTCTTGTGTTGCTCGTTGATTGCGGAAGTATCCCTTCATCACCACGTTGCCGCGGAACATTACTTCTCCCAGGGTTTCACCGTCGTTCGGCACACTTTGCATTGTCTCTGGATCCATTACGTCAAGTGCTTCAAGCGGGAGGTAGCGAACTCCTTGACGAGCCTTCAAGTGGGTTCGCTCTTCCTGCCCAAGACCATCCCACTCGGCCTGCCATTCATTAACCACCGCTGGGCCATAGGTCTCCGTGAGGCCATACAAGTGGGTGATGTTAAATCCGGCGATCTCCATCTCGGCAAGCACCCGCTCAGGTGGCGGTGCGGCAGCCGTGAAGAATTCGACGGCCTGGGGTAACGCTCGCTGCACCTGCGGAGCCGCGGACACAAGCAACGACATTACCGGTGGTGCCCCACATAGGTGGGTTACCTTGTGCTCTGCGAGGGCCTGCCAGATTGGTTCGGCTCTCACTTCACGCAAACACACATGGGTGCCAAACACCACCGCCATGGTCCATGGAAAGGCCCAGCCGTTGCAGTGAAACATGGGCAATGTCCATAAATAGACTGCGTGACGTGGCAGGTTGGCGATCAGTGCGTTTCCTTGGGCGAGTAAATAGGCACCCCGATGGTGGGAAACAACGCCTTTTGGATCACCGGTTGTGCCGGACGTGTAACTGATCGAGATGGCATCCCATTCATCCTCTGGCATGAGCCAAGCAAAATCTGGATTACCAAGCGCGATGAATGCGCTGTAGTCCACCGACGGGAGCTCTCCTGTTTCCGAGCCGGCATACTCCGGATCGTCGTAGACGATAAAAAGAGGCGCCACTTCAGCAAGAGCAAGTGCCGCCTCCGCCAAGGGAATAAAAGCGCGATCCACAATCAGAATGCGTGCGCCGGCATGATCGAGTTGAAAGGCGATGGTCTGTGCATCCAGCCGCGTGTTGATTGCATGTAGAACGGCCCCGGACATCGGTACGCCATGATGAGCCTCAAGCATCGGCGGAATGTTGGGTAGCAAAACTGACACGGTATCGCCTCGCTCAATCCCCTCGCTAACAAGCGCTGAGGCGAGCTGGCGGGAACGCCGATAAAATTCTGCGTAACTAATCCGTTGCGCTCCATGGATGATCGCCACATGCTCCGGCATAACCGCGGCTGCGCGCTCAAGAAACGTTAGTGGGGTTAGCGGTTGGAAATTCGCTGGATTGCGATCCAAGTCCGTATTAAATGGGTTACTCACTGATCCTGCCATTGCGGTGCCCGCTTTTCAATAAAAGCATTTATGCCTTCCTCAGCATCGCGCTTGAGCATGTTCTCCACCATGATCTGCGAGGTGTATTCGTATGCCTGTGCGAGTGTCATCTCACGCTGACGATAAAACGCCTGCTTGCCCGTTGCTAACGTCATGCTCGATTTACTGGCGATCTTGGCTGCCACGCCCATGGTGTATTCACTGAGAGTCTCCTCCGACACTACCCGATTAATCAGGCCAATGGTTGCAGCTGTCTCTGCGTCGATCAGATCACCGGCAAGGAGCATTTCCATTGCGTTCTTATTGGAAACATTTCGGGACAGGGCCACCATCGGGGTTGAGCAGAATAGGCCAATGTTGACACCAGGGGTGCCAAACCGCGCGGTGGGCGCTGCGTAGGCAAGGTCACAGCTCGCGACCAACTGGCATCCAGCCGCCGTGGCAACACCGGTCACCTCGGCAATTACTGGTTTCGGATGATTCACGATCGTTTGCATAACACGCGCACAGGTCGCCATAGTTTCTACAAAAAAGGCTTTTCCACCATCGGGTGCTTCACGCGCCCGGGTCATCTCTTTCAAATCATGGCCGGCGCTAAATGCTGGTCCTGTTGCCGCAAGCACGATTACTCGAACCGCTCGATCGCCGGCGGACTGATCCAGTGCCGTTTGGAGTTGGCCCAGCATGTCCATCGATAGGGCATTGCGTCGGGCATTGTCATCCAACATTAAGCGCAAAATTCCGTGTTCCTGTGTTTCCCGTATCAATTGCATTGCGGCGCCCTCTCCTTCGGGTTGCGTCTTGCTGGGGGAGAGCAACTCGGCTAATGGTTCATATTTTCCATGAAGTCTAATCAAGGAGCGATGTCGCTGAGGTGAGAACCGTATCTTTGATTGTCCGGAAAAGAGGAAATGTTCCATGAGTTCCATGCCCCACAAATATCAAAAAAATATGGCCTTCAATGCAAGGGAGGGCAACTTCATGATGAGCAAGGTTCATGAT
>DKME01000113.1 GCA_002469525.1 Actinobacteria bacterium UBA7422 | reverse complement strand
AAGCCGCGCGTCGACAAGGAGTGACTGGTCTGCCGCAAATGTTTGAACCGCGACAAGTGCGGCTAAGAGTGAGACGGGAAGAAGTCCTGTCATGCGGCGGATGGACTCGCGTTCGAGCATGTGGTGCGGCAAAAGGTACCCGAGTAGTTTCTCCACGTAGGTACCGAAAGAAGCGATGAGAATACTGGCCCACATGACTAAGAATCAGCGATCGGTCGTGAGGTTTTACCCCAGAAAATACTCGCTAGCACGGCCACGAAGGCACTGAAGAGCACCGGAAGCCCAGGTCGAAGAAATGGGATGAGGATTATGGCGACCAAAGCGCTAGCCAATGCAACAGACCACATTTTACGGTTCTCGCTACTTGAACCACCCGTTAGTCGAGGCCACAGCAGAGCCAAGAAGCCCGCTGGGATAGCCGCGTCCAGCCCGAGAATTCCGGGATCTGACAGGGCACTAGCGCCAAGGGAACCAAATGCGGTTCCAATATTCCAAAACACGTAGACACTTAGGCCGGTGGCAAAGAAAGCGCGGCGAGAAGTTTTCTTTGATTCGTTGTAGCGCAATGCCATTGCGGTTGACTCGTCGATTGTTAGCAAAGCGGTATGTGGCACATGCTTCTTCGCGGGAGTCAGGATCGGGCCCAGTGAAAGTGCATACAAACTGTTGCGAGCACCCAAGAGTAAAGCCGTGATTATCGCAATTACGGCACCGCCTCCCGCGCCGATCACGCCAACGAAGGCGAATTGAGAGGCTCCTGTAAACATGAAGAGGGAAAGTGCTTGAGTTTGAAAAATGCTGAGCCCACTGGCTACAGATATGGCTCCGAAAGACAGTGCGTATGCACCTGTTGCAATCCCGATCCCAAGGGCATTTGTGTCGATTGATCGAGTTTCGCGGCTGGGCAAGTGGCTGCGAAACTTCCAAGCCATGCTGCCCCTTTCGGTTGACCAAGTAATTGTGTCAGGCTAGTGCCCGTGTCAGACGTGATCCCATCAGCGTATCTATCCATGCGCCGCGGCTTGATCGCATTTGCGCTGGTCTGGCAGGCCGCATGGTTATTCTCAGATCCCGAATTGTGGCCAGGCGGCTCGAAGAGCGGGCTTGAGAGTCTTTTATTGGCTGGGGCTTGGCTTTCGGTGGCAATTCTAGTTTTCGTAATGATTGTTACACGCTCACCTAAGCGAATTCATCCGAATACTGAACTACTCGTGGGTCTGAATTTAGTTTTCATTGTGGCCGCTGCATTGGTGTTGTCAATTCATGCTGGATCAACAAACGAAAACGAATGGTTCCTTGCGGCTTCATTATTCAATTTATCTGCGGGAACTGCTGGAATTATGATTCGAAATCCTAAGCAGTGGTTTTTTGTGGTGGCGATTGTTGGACTTGAAGCCTACTTATTCCTATCCCTTGGGTTCTTCGATTCTGGTGACCTGGGCGTGAACTCGGCCATCCTCTATCCCTTTTACGCACTCGCCTTGGCTGTTGGGGCCGGGAGTGCACAACGGATGCTGCTGAATCGTGCACATGAGATTGATGAGCTGCAAAATATGGTGGTCCTCGAGGCGGTCTCGCTCAAAACGGCACATGAAGTTGATAGTTATATCGAGTCTCTCCGCAGAGCGGTTCACGAAGTTGTGTTGAATACCCTGACCGCAATCTCACGTGGTTCACTAAATGATTCTCCCGAAAGCAGAAGGCTGATTCGCGATCGGAGTGCCGAAGCAATTGTAATTCTGTCCGATCTTTCGCAGCCATCAGTCAATGTGTCGACCGCACACGCTGGTACAACGATTGACACCCTCGCAGACCTCCTGGTGGAGTGTGCCCAGCGAGGTATCCATGTACGAATAACGGGCGATGTCAATTCCAAGCCTCCGGAGCATGTCACCGAAGGCTTGGTTGCAGCGGCACGAGAAGCGGTCATCAATTCCTTGCGGCATTCGGAACTAACTGAATTGGTAATCCGCGTGAGCGAGGGTCGCGATTACTGCATTGAAATTGAAGACAACGGGCTGGGATTCGATCCGAATGAAACTCCACACGGTTTTGGCCTGACCTCATTACTCAATTCAACAGATGCACTGGCAATTGCAATCATCTCGCACAGCACACGGGGAACTGTCGTTCAGATTTGCGCTGCCCGAAAGAAAGAGAGGGTTTCCAACTTTACGTTTGAGTCGAAGGCCTCAACGATTTCAATCGTGCTTCCCGTTCTCACAACGTGGTTTGCTTTCTCGACGTTGAGCATCCTCATGTCATGGTCGCAATTCCAAAATCCGCTTGTCAACCTGGTTTCTCTCAGCGTCCTAGGTGTCGCTTCGATGATCGCAATAGTGCAGAGCAGGACAGGGAGTGTCCGAGCCTCAGGTGTTGCTGTGAGCGCACTTGGAGCGATTGCGGTGTATGTCGTTGCTGAACTCTCGAACCCCATAGTCAATACTCCCTGGACCGGCTGGGCGTCTGCGGCAATCGCTGCTCTATTTTTGGCTATGGCAGCAGCGGGGCCTTGGTGGGGTTGGATCGCTGTAGGTACCTCATGGTTAGTTATCCAACAAAATTTTCCCGCCGAATTGATTGCCCCTGGTTTCCTGATAATCATGGCAGGTGCTTTCTTTGGCATGCAATTACGTCGAACCGATCGGGCAAGGGTGCTGGCGCTCGGAGAACAGGCGACTAACGATGTCAAGATTTTGCTTAGTGATCGAATGGTCGCATCAAAGATGGAGAGATACGTGGGCGTTGTACCACATCCAATAATTGAATTACTGGCCGAAATCTCAGAGGGTAACCGCGACCCGTGGTCGAGTGAGGTTCAAAGGGAGTGCGGTGTCGCGGAGTCACATCTGCGTCGGGCAATTTTTGGCAACTTGGATTTAAGTGACCCGGTTGCTTCATTTGCAGATCACTTATCTCGCTCAGCATTGGAGCACGGGCTACTCTTTGATATTTCATTGGACCACGAATTCATAAATGACAGCCAGTTACATGACACTGGGCTTTTCCTTGAAGGGGTCATGAACCTGCTACCGCTTGATTCCACATCCCGGCTTTCAACGGCGAGTGAAGGTGATCAAGGCTTTATTCGATTTGTGGCCAGTTACATGGCAGATAACGAGGAGTCCACCCGCCAATTACACATTCACCTACTGAAGAATGCACCCACGTTGGGAAAGTCTGAGGTTCTATTGGATTCTGACGGTACTGCTCAATTCTTGTGGGAAGCGATATTAGAAGGTCAGGCCACGTTAGGGTAGAACGGTGCTAGGGGAGCAGCCACTTCGAATAGTGGTTATTGATGACCACGAACTCGTTCGTCAGGGTCTTGTCTCCCTCATGAACCATGGGTTTCCCATAGCAGTCGAGGTGGTATTTTCTGGTGAGAGTCTCAGTGATTGTGAAGACCTGATCGCCGACGTTGTCTTACTTGACGTGGATCTAGGACCGGGGTCGGCCTCGGTGGAGACAAATGTTCGAGAGCTTGTAGACATGAATCTGAACGTGTTGCTGATCAGCGCGAACGAAGACTCTTCGGCAATTCGGCGCGGATTGCACGAAGGTGCTTTGGGGTTTATTCCAAAGCGGGTAAGTGCGAACGTTCTTGCGCAGGCACTTCGAGCGGTGGCGGTTGGTGAGATATTTCTTTCAGTCGACCTCGCATCGATCATTGCCAATGCGAAAGATCGTCCAGATTTGAGCCCGAGGGAAGTGGACGCGCTCCGGCTGTATGCGGCGGGCTTGACCCTCAACGCGGTAGCCCACCGGATGGGGGTATCCCCGCACACTGCAAAAGAGTATCTAGATCGAGTTCGAGCAAAATATGAACACATTGGTCGTCGAGCAAGGACACGCACAGAGCTGTATGTTCAGGCATCCGAGGACGGCATCCTTGAATCGAGTTAGTCTGATTGGGTGTTTTGCCCGAATTCCTTGATCAAAGCGCGAGAAAGTCCCCCAAATTGGGGACAGATAATTATGGCAATAGGTACGTAAAGTGTGTGACCCTTAGGTGCCGGCGGGCACGGGGGATCCGCCGGTTTTTACTTTCCTCGTCGAAAAAATCTCCTTATGCGCGATTGTCAAGGTTCGTGGACATGTACATCTGGTCGCTCAGTAACTCACTTGCGCCGTCTTGGAAACCTATAGTCCGTGTGGCCCCAGTGTGAGTGAACCCGGTTGATTCCAAGAATTCTTGGGCAGGTGTGTCAGCAGTCGCGACCCAGGAATATATGGAAGATGCACCTGCCCGCCCTGCGATGTCAGCAACCGCATTCAGGAGTCGAGATCCAATGAGCTGTCGGCGACAGGTTGGGGTGACTTCCAGTAGAGAGAGTTGACCAAGTTGGCCCTCGAACTCAATCGCGGCAACACCCACCAAAGCTAAGTCGCGTTCGCACACGAGGACGCGGCCGCGCGAACCCTGATCTTTTATGGCGGACTCCCACTGGTCTTGGACGTCTCGCGAGTCAAGAAACTCCGCAATTTCCGGGTGAGAAATATGCCAGTTTGCCAGTTGCAGTTCAGTGATCAACGGTGCATCTGTTGCTTTCGCCAATCGGGTCGTGTCCATGTCACTACGTTAGCGAGCACGCGGATAGGCGCTCGAACGAGTCATCAGGGGATCTAGCCGGCCCAACCGGACCAACCCCACTAGGCTCGTAACCGTGGAAATTGAGTTTCGAAACGACGTGACCGTCGAGCTGGTCCGGGCTAATGCAAGTGATGCTGACGTCGTGTTTGCGGCCAGGGTCTCTACTGTGGGAGAAGCATCTCTTGAAGACGTAGATGCAGATCCGCAGCGCAGTTCAGGGTTGATCAATTATTTGATGCGTGATCGACACGGGAGTCCTTTCGAACATAACTCCATGACTTTTTTTGTTAAAGCACCGATTTTCGTGTGGCGGGAACACATGCGGCACCGAATCGCCAGCTATAACGAAGAGTCGGGGCGTTATCGGGAGTTGCAACCTGTCTTTTATACGCCCGCACACGAACGACCACTTGTGCAATCGGGTAAGCCGGGGGCTTATGAATTCCACGCTGGCTCGGCTGAGCAATATGAATTAGTTGACAGGTCCGTGAAAGATTCGTGTATTCGTGCATACGACGCTTATACGCAAATGTTAGAAGCTGGAATTGCGCGGGAAGTAGCCCGGATGGTCCTGCCCGTCACCATTTATTCCTCAGCATACGTCACCATGAACGCGCGTGCTTTGATGAACTTCCTGTCACTGCGTCGCAAGGTTGAGGGGTCGTATTTCGTGTCATATCCACAGCGCGAGATCGAAATGGTGGCAGAGATCTATGAAGAACACTTTGAAAAACTCATGCCCTTGACCCACGCCGCCTTCAACGCTCATGGTCGGGTTGCGCCGTAGCCGGTCGCGGTAGGCTTGTGACATGAAAAGCCCGTTCGGAGTCATGCTGACCGCAATGATCACTCCATTTGCGCACGATGGCAGTCAGGACCTTGTAGGGGCCCAGGCACTCGCCACTCATTTAGTTGACAATCTCCACCACGACGGACTCGTGATCAACGGGACAACGGGTGAAGCCTCGACTAAAACCGACGCTGAAGACCTTGCGCTCCTACAAGCGGTCGTTGAGGCTGTTGGGGATCGTGCAACGGTGATAGCGGGTGTCGGCACCAACGACACTGCACATTCAGTTGCGTGCGCCCGAGCAGCTGTTAACGCAGGCGTTGATGCATTGATGGCTTCGTCGCCGTACTACAACCGGCCGCCACAGCAGGGGATCTACGAACACTTCATTGCGATTGCTGACAGCACTGATCTGCCACTCATGACCTACGACATACCCCGCAGAACGGGCGTGGTAATTGAGACCGAGACGCTCGTACGATTGGCAGAGCACCCGAGGATCATCGCAAATAAAGATGCCAAAGGTGACTTGGAAGCATCCCAATGGGCAATGGCACGTTCAGACTTAGCTTGGTACAGCGGCGAAGATTCCTTAAACCTTGCGCTTCTGGCGCTCGGTGCCGGTGGCATGGTTTCTGTTGTCGGACACGTTGTAGGGGATCGGCTTGCAGACATGGCACAACTTTTTTGGAGTGGTGACGTCGAGGGTGCTCGGGTGATCAACGAATCATTGCTACCGGTGTATACCGGAATTTTTCGAACGCAGGGTGTCATTCTGACGAAGGCTGCCTTGCAATTACAAGGGCTTCCCAGCGGTCCGGTTCGGCCCCCTTTAGTCAATGCAACGCTAGGCGAAATCGAACAATTGCGTCAAGACCTCGTTGCTGGCGGCGTGGCGTTACCTGCGTAATGCTCCCGATACTTCACTACATTAAGGACTAGTCATGTTTATCCCTGATTTACCCGCGCCACCAACCTTGGCATCTGGCGCGTTACGGATTATGCCCCTTGGCGGACTTGGTGAGATCGGTCGAAATATGACCGTATTTGAATATGAATCCCGATTGCTGATCGTTGATTGTGGGGTGCTATTCCCCGAGGAATCCCACCCTGGAATTGACCTGATCCTGCCGGACTTTGAACCGATTCTGGAACGAATCAATGACGTGGAAGCAATCGTTCTTACACATGGTCATGAGGACCACATCGGCGCGGTTCCCTATCTGCTCCGACATAGGTCCGACATTCCGATCATTGGATCAGGACTGACATTGGCGTTCATTGAAGCGAAACTCAAGGAACACCGAATCAAGCCTTACACGCTGGCAGTCAAGGACCGATCGAGCGAAAAAATTGGTCCATTTGAGCTTGAATTTCTCGCGGTGAATCATTCAATCCCCGATGCAATGGCGATTGCCATTAAAACGCCGGCCGGACGAGTACTTCACACGGGTGATTTCAAGATGGATCAATTGCCGCTTGACGGAAGAATCACAGACTTAGCAAGTTTTGCCCGGCTCGGTGAAGAAGGCGTTGACATCCTGATGGTCGACAGCACCAATGCCGAAGTGCCTGGCTTTGTGCCCAGCGAAAAAGAAATTATTCCGGTGCTCGAAAGGGTGTTCAGTCGAGCCAAGGGTCGTGTGATCGTTGCATCATTTGCCTCCCACGTGCACCGAGTTCAGCAAATAATCGACGTTGCGATTGCTCACAACCGAAAGGTCGCATTTGTCGGTCGTTCAATGGTGCGCAATATGAATGTCGCCCGGGATTTGGGCTACCTAAAAATCCCCGGCAATACCTTGATATCCATGGATGAACTCTCCAAATTGCCAGACGATCGGGCGGTATTGATTTGCACTGGTTCACAGGGTGAACCCATGGCGGTGCTTTCCCGAATCGCTCACCGTAACCATGATATTTCCGTCGGAGACGACGACACGATTGTCTTGGCGTCTTCGTTGATTCCGGGAAATGAGAATGCAGTTAACCGGGTAATTAACGGTCTAACCGTGCTCGGTGCGGACGTTGTCCACAAAGGGAACGCACTGGTTCACGTGTCCGGCCACGCTGCGGCGGGTGAACTGCGTTATGTGTTCAATATTGTCAAACCCACTTATGTCATGCCCATTCACGGAGAATGGCGCCACCTCAAAGCCAATGCATTGCTCGCTCAGAGCGTTGGTGTTCCCGCAGATCATGTCTTAGTTGCTGCAAACGGTGCATGTGTTGACCTAAACGCGGACCATGCGGTAATTAGCGGCGCCTATTCTTTGCGCGAGGTGTACGTCGATGGCACCAGCGTGGGCAGCGTTGATGAAAGCCTGCTGAAAGACCGTCTGATCCTTGGCGAGGAAGGGTTCATCTCGGTGTACGCCGCCGTAGATATCGCTCAGCAAAGCGTCGTTGTTGGACCTGAGATCGTGGATCGTGGCGTGGGCGAAACATCGGACACCACCAAGGTCGAAGCTGAAGTCGCGAAAGCACTCGTTGAAGCAATGAAAGACGGGATCGAGGATCCGCACGAACTTTCCCAGAAGGCCCGAAAGATTGTCGGCAAATGGGTAGGAACGACTCACCGACGCCGCCCCATGATCGTGCCCGTCGTGATAGGAATCAAGGGCGGCCACGAGTAGGTTCGGCCGTCAATGTGTGACACGCGGGACGCGTGTGACTGCAGGGGAATGGCTCGTTGATTGGGTACGCTGCCAACTATGGCTTCCCGCACGTCTACGCGCACGCGTGGATCTTCCCCCAGCAGCACGAAAAGTACTCCGAAGCGCAAAGTAAAGCGCAAGGCTCCAGCGCGCGGTAAATCCAGACCGGTGAAGGCTGGCCCGGTACCCCGGGCCTTTGGCGCGATTGGTCGCACGCTGGCCCGAGGTTGGACCGGTCTGGCACACGTGGCTGGAGGTGCAACAAGAGGAATCGGTCGGGGAGCCAAAGAAATCGATCCGGCCTTGCGCCGTGATGGGCTAGGGCTGTCACTTATCGCGGCCTCGATAATCATGATTGCAGCAACGTGGTTTGGTGTCGACGGATGGTTTATTTCGTGGACCGGAATGCTTGCCACCTCATTTTTTGGCGCATTGGCTTGGGTGATTCCAATCCTCCTCCTGGCACTTGCCTGGCGTTTTCTGCGTCACCCTGATCAAAACGGCGCAACCGGTCGCCTATCCGTTGGTATCACCGCGATAGTCATTAGTGTGTTGGGTTTATGGCACCTCTCCCAAGGAACGCCTACTCCAAGTAATGGCGCACTGGCCATGAACAATGCCGGTGGTACTACAGGGTGGATCGTAACCGCGCCGGTCGTGGCGGCACTTGGTGCAATTGTGAGTGGACTGCTTCTAGTAATTCTTGGCTTCTTCGGTTATCTGGTTCTCACGAAGACCACAATTGCGCGTCTCCGTGAAATCCTCGGCGCTGGATTCGTCAGAATGCGTGGGGGAATGCCATCGCGTTCAGGCGGGAAAACAGAAGAAGATTACGAAAATTCGCCTATCGATCAACTCGAAGAAGGGTCACTCGCGGCCGAAAGAGCGACACCAGGATTCGCAAACCCCAATGGTGTTCTGCGGGCGGATCACTCTGATCTTCCTTTGGTAGGCGATGAACCTTTCATTTCACCCATTCCGACTGAAGATGAACGCCCTGCCGCCGCATTAATGGCTGGTGTGGCCGATTCGTCAGTGAAGGCCCCCAAGGAAGCCGACTCCCGAAGTGACACGATCGTTGTGGCAGCGGTCAAGCCCACGGTTACATCAAAAAATGACACAGAAATTGTCGGTCAGCCCCAGGTGGCCACCCAATTGCCCCTACTTCCACGAAGTGCATACCGACTTCCAAAGGGGGACCTACTCAAAGTGGGACCGGCCCACAAAACTGCCACCAAAGCTAATGACCTGGTCGTGACCGCTCTCACCGACGTTATGACTCAGTTCGGAATTGACGCGCAGGTTGTCGGTTTTATGCGCGGCCCAACCGTGACCCGGTACGAAATTGAATTGGGTCAAAGTGTCAAAGTGGAGCGGGTAACCGCATTGAGTAAGAACATCGCTTATGCAGTTGCCAGTGCGGAAGTTCGGATCCTGAGCCCAATACCTGGCAAAAAGGCAATTGGAATCGAAATCCCCAATACCGACCGAGAACTCGTTGCACTAGGTGACGTGCTCAAGAGCAAAGTAGCTGCACATGACCAACACCCCATGGTCGTTGCGCTCGGTAAAGACGTTGAAGGCAGTTTTGTTGTCGCAAACCTAGCCAAAATGCCACATATTTTGGTGGCCGGTGCCACCGGTGCTGGAAAGAGCAGTTGTATCAACTCGCTGATCACCTCAATTCTGATGCGATCCACGCCCGAAGAAGTCCGGATGATCCTGGTGGATCCCAAACGAGTTGAGCTCACAATCTACGAAGGTGTTCCGCACCTCATTACTCCAATTATTACTAATCCCAAGAAGGCCGCCGACGCACTCACGTGGGTGGTTAAGGAAATGGATCGGCGCTACGACGATCTGTCTGCTTTTGGTTACCGACACATCGATGACTTCAATAAAGCCGTCCGTTCTGGCAAGATTAGGCCATTGCCAGGGTCTGAACGCAAGATCGAGGCGTATCCCTACTTGTTGATAATCGTCGACGAACTCGCCGACCTCATGATGGTCGCACCGCGTGACGTTGAAGACTCGGTAGTTCGGATCACCCAACTCGCACGGGCCGCTGGGATTCACTTGGTCTTGGCAACCCAGCGCCCAAGTGTGGACGTTGTTACAGGTTTGATCAAGGCAAATGTGCCCAGCCGCCTCGCGTTCGCAACGTCGAGCTTGGCTGACAGTCGAGTGATCTTGGACCAGCCGGGCGCCGAAAAACTTGTGGGCCAAGGTGATGGTTTGTTCTTGCCCATGGGGGAGAACAAGGCAATGCGGATTCAAGGGGCATTCGTGTCCGAACATGAAATCCGCCAGATCGTCGCTCATTGCAAGGATCAATGGGATGCGGATTATCTTGACGAAGTGACAAGCCCAGCAGCTTCCGCAAAGGAGATTGACGGCGACATAGGAGACGATCTCGATGTGTTGCTGCAGGCCGTTGAGCTTGTGGTCGGAACCCAATTTGGTTCAACATCGATGCTTCAACGCAAACTCCGCGTGGGCTTTGCCAAAGCCGGTCGATTGATGGACCTGATGGAGTCTCGCGGGGTTGTGGGTCCGAGTGAAGGTTCAAAGGCCAGGGACGTGCTTGTCACAGCGGACGAACTTCCGGGATTAATCCTGTCTATCCGCGGCGGATAGACTCCACGAGTGTCGGAAAAAACAGTTGCGCTGATCACCATGGGCTGTGCCCGTAATGAAGTAGATTCCGAGGAACTCGCCGGGCGGCTGGAGGCCCAAGGCTGGACATTGGTGGAAGACCCAGAAATGGCGCAAGCGGTCATGGTCAACACTTGCGGCTTTGTTGACATTGCAAAAGCGGACTCAATCAACACAATCATTGAAGCCGCGGATCTGAAAGAGTCTGGTGCCGTAACCAAGGCTGTCGTTGCCGTTGGTTGTTTGGCGCAGCGCTACGGGAATGAATTAGCGGGCGATCTTCCTGAGGCCGACGCTGTGTTGAGTTTCGACGATTACCCCTACATTGCCGAGCGGCTGGACGCCGTGATGCGCGGCGACAAACTTGTGCCACATGCCCCCAGTGATCGCCGGACCCTGCTCCCGATCAGCCCCGTGGAACGTGCTGCAAATACCAACCCGATACCGGGCCACGGCTCGCAGGAAGACACGCCTCCCGGCAACGATGCACTGGCTTGGCAACCCCCTATTTTGCGCAAGAGGCTGGAAAATTCTCCCGTTGCACCCGTCAAACTTGCCTCAGGGTGTGACCGGCGTTGCACATTCTGCGCGATCCCCTCTTTCCGCGGCTCATTTATTTCACGCCCTCCGGCTGACGTCGTCGCAGAGGTCGCCTGGCTCGCGGGCCTAGGCGTCACCGAGGCTGTTCTGGTGAGTGAAAACTCAACGTCCTACGGCAAAGACCTTGGCGATCTTCGACTGCTGGAGTCACTCTTGCCCGCGATTGATCAGGGCACCGATATCGCTCGAATTCGGGTTGCTTATTTACAACCAGCTGAAGTGCGACCGGACCTTCTGAAGGTCATGGCGTCCACGCCGGTTGTAGCACCATACTTTGATTTGTCATTCCAGCATGCCTCTGCGACTCTGTTAAGACGGATGAAGCGATTCGGCAGCCGGGAGGCCTTCTTGGAATTGATCGGGTCGATTCGTGAACTCTCACCCCAGGCTGGTATCCGCAGCAATGTGATTGTCGGATTCCCGGGCGAAACGGACGAAGAATTTGCAGAGCTTGTCGCATTCCTGGAACAGGGTGAACTCGATGCAGTGGGTGTTTTTGCCTACAGTGACGAGGAGGGCACCGAAGCGTTTAATCTGTATCCAAAAGTTGATCAGCCGATTATTGACTCAAGGGTTCGACTAATTACAGACCTAGTGGACGAACTAATGGCGCAACGAGCCCAGGACCGAATCGGAGAAGACGTAGAGGTCGTAATCGAGTCATTTGATTCCGAGTCACACAGCTATTGGGGCCATGCGGGTCACCAAGGTCCCGACGACGGCGAAACGGAAGTTGTCCTCGGGGAGAGCAGCGGTGAACTCACGGTAGGTCAATTGGTCCACGCACGAGTTGTTGACAGCAACGGAGTTGACCTGGTTGCGGAATTGACTCACTGATGCGCGAGCATCCACTCCCACCGGATCATGCCGCTGACAAGCCAACAACGACTTCAGTGTGGAATGTTGCCAACGCTCTCACCGGCCTACGGCTTCTGGCGGTTCCCCTGCTGGGCTATTTGTTGCTCCAAGATTCACAGGACTCGAGAAACTTGGCAACACTGGTTTTTTTGCTCGCCTCTTTGACAGATCTGCTTGACGGTTTCGTTGCACGCAAGTTTGGATTAATTACAACGCTTGGGAAAGTTGCTGACCCGATCGCGGATAAGTTCTTGACAGGTGTAGCACTACTTGGGCTGTCCTACCTAGGCGCGCTGCCGTGGTGGGTGACAATTGTGATTATTGCGCGGGAAATTTGCGTCACGCTGCTGCGCTTTTGGGTAATTGAGCACGGAGTGATCTCTGCTTCTCGTGGCGGCAAAACTAAGACACTGCTTCAAATTGTGGCAATTAGCATGTATCTCTACGTATGGCCAGAGGGCGCTTCGGAGTCATTCACTAACTTCTGGGATTTTGCAAAAATTTCAGTCATGACGCTCGCCGTGGTCCTCACCATGACCACGGCGATTGCCTATATTCGAAAGGCACTACAACTGCGCCGGCAAATAGATGGTGCCCGATCGTGATCGCCCAGCAGGTGGTTGATTTATTACGGTTTAATCGTGCAACTATCTGCACAGCCGAGTCGATCACAGGCGGTGAAATTGCCAGCACCCTGGTGGCGATCCCGGGTGCATCGGAAGTATTTTCTGGTGGAGTCGTCACTTACACGGTTCACTCAAAAATAAAGGTTCTAGGAATTTCTGACATTGAACTAGGTCATGGAGTGGTGTCGAAAGAGGTAGCGCTCGGGATGGCGGTTCGTGCGCGTGAGCTATTTGCCTCAGATTTTGCCCTGTCGAGCACGGGTGTGGCAGGGCCCGGGCCGGACCAGGGAGTTCCCGCGGGAACCATTTGGCTGGGTTTTGCGTCCAAGAGTGCAAGCGGAGCAGTCTTTATGCAGATACCGCCTTCGATCTCGGATAGGAACGCTATCCGCGCCGCGGCGGTTGAAGCGTCCTTGAGTTTGGTGCTCAAGGCGGGGCTTTTCGCGGAACTTCATCCACAGACTTGAGCCAAAAACCGCGCATGTCAGCCTTAGCGAGTAGCATGGGGCATTGGTGTAGCACAGAAAGGAAATGGACATGATCGTTCTACGCAACGTCATCGGTGACGAGCTTCGCCGCCGCCGTCAAGATCAGGGCCGAACCCTGCGAGATATTTCCGGAGCTGCTTCGGTGTCCCTGGGCTACCTTTCTGAAATCGAGCGGGGTCAAAAAGAGGCTTCGTCTGAACTGATCGCGGCAATTTGTGGCGCACTAGACGTTTCCCTCTCTGACATCTTGGCTTCGGTGAGTACTTCTGTTGCGAACGCGGAATTAGCACAACCGCTCACTTTTCCCAGCGCGATCCCAGCAATTCGAATCTGATCCTTTCTTCGATTTTTGCACTATGCGACTGAGCGACCTCTCTGAGCGCCTCGAGCTCGTGATCGGTTCGCAGTATTGCGATTCATGGCGCAAGGACATGGTGTTGCCCGATCTTGGTCTCAGTGTGGATGGTGCAGTATCCGCCGGTGTTGAAACTTCAGCAATCTGGCGTGCGGTGTGCAATTTCGTCGAAGTTCCAGCAACCTTGCTCTAGAGTTCTCGGGTGAGCGCAACTGGAGATATCCGATCGAGTGACATGCAATCGAATGAAACCCTTGGCAGCTCAAGGATTATTTCCATCCAAAACCGTTCGGTGGCCACACTTTCGGGCGCCCAAATGTTCGGTGGAATAGCAGTAGCCGGATCTGTCCCAGCAGGGGCATTGCTCGCTGTGTCGTTGACCGATTCGGAAGCGTTCGCGGGCTTGGTTCAAACAGCAGGTGTCTTGGGAGCTGCCATTTTCGCCTTGCCCCTCGCCCGAATTGCCCTGACCCGGGGGCGTCGACCTGCATTGGCCAGTGGTTATGGACTGGGAGCGGTCGGAGCGATCCTGGTGATTTTCGGCGCTGTGTCGAAAAACGTTGCACTGGTTCTTTTCGGATCGCTTTTCGTAGGTGTCGCAAGCGCGGCCAGCCTTCAGGCGCGCTACGCGGCCACCGATCTCGCTCTGCCGCAGCATCGCGCTCGCTCGTTGTCCTACGTCGTGTGGGCCGCGACCATAGGGGCGGTGTTAGGGCCCAATCTGCTAAATTTCAGTGGCTCGGTCGGCATGAGCCTTGGATTGCCACAGTTATCGGGTCCGTATGTAGTTTCAGCCATCGCGCTAACACTCGCGGTTCTGATTTTGCTGGTGTCACTTCGCCCAGACCCATTTCAGTTAGCAACCAAACTGCGCCAGGATCAAGAACCAGGCACAAAGATCGCGCACCCCAAACTACGGGATGGGATCGATCACCTTCGGACGCGCCCGCGGGCTGTACTTGGTATTGGTGCGATCTCGATTGGTCACGTGGTCATGATCATGGTGATGGTCATGACACCGGTTCATATGGCCCACGTAGATGTCACATTGCAACTCATTGGGCTCGTGATCAGCGTGCACGTTGCGGGCATGTACGCATTTTCCCCGTTGGTTGGAATGGCAGTGGACCGATTCGGGCGGGTCCCCATGATCCTTGCGGGTGCGGTGATTTTGGCACTCAGTTGCGCAATTTCCGGGCTAGCGCCAGCCGACAACGTTCTCGTACTAGGGATCGGACTTTTTCTCTTGGGGTTGGGGTGGTCATTTACGTTGATCGCCGGTTCCACACTCGTGACAGATTCGGTTGAGGCCAACGAGCGGCCGTCGGTCCAAGGGCTCTCGGATTTATCAATGAACGCGGCAGGAGCGCTCGGAGGCGTGGCTGCGGGTCTGATCATGTGGGCTGGAGGGTATGGCTGGTTGTGTGCCTTCGCGATCCTTCCGCTGATTGCCTTGGCCATCTGGGTCAGAGTTCCGGCGTGTCGGCTGCATTCGAACGCACGTTCGATATAGGCTCACATCGCTGGGTTGAGTTATCAACAACCGCGGGTGCTAATCCACAACGGAGAATCACTTCAGGTAAATGTCAGTGCTCGCACCTAGCCTGTGGCAAACATATAAAAACGTGAAGTGCTCGAGCTGCTTCGGCAGTTGTGAACGCGGACCCAGGGTTGAGGAGAAAGAGCATGGCAAATACCGAGAAAGACCGCGAGAAGGCCCTTGACAGCGCATTGGCTCAGATTGAACGCCAATTCGGCAAGGGATCGCTCATGCGCTTGGGGGACGCCGAGCGGGTGCCCATGGAAGTGATTCCCACCGGGTCCATTGCACTTGACATTGCATTAGGAATTGGTGGATACCCCCGTGGCCGGATTGTTGAGATCTACGGCCCGGAGTCGTCGGGTAAAACAACGGTTGCCTTACACGCCATTGCCAGTGTTCAGGCACGCGGAGGGCTTGCCGCATTTATCGACGCGGAGCACGCACTTGACCCAGAGTATGCGGCCGCACTAGGCGTGGATTTAGACAATCTGTATGTCTCACAGCCTGACAACGGCGAACAGGCACTCGAGATTTGTGACACGTTGGTCCGCTCCGGGGCTATCGACCTGGTCGTAATCGACTCCGTTGCGGCGCTCACCCCGCGCGCTGAAATCGAAGGTGACATGGGTGATTCACACATGGGGCTGCAAGCCCGACTCATGAGCCAAGCCTTGCGCAAAATGGCCGGTGCGCTGAGCAATACGAATACCACCGCAATTTTCATTAATCAATTGCGTGAAAAAATTGGCGTCATGTTTGGTTCACCCGAAACGACAACGGGTGGAAAAGCATTGAAGTTCTATTCATCTGTCCGCATGGATGTTCGTCGAATCGAAACGCTTAAGGGTGGGACCGAAGCTGTCGGAAACCGAACCCGGATCAAAGTAGTCAAGAACAAAGTCGCGCCGCCATTTAAGCAAGCAGAGTTTGACATTATTTACGGCGAGGGAATCTCCCGTGAAGGATCACTCATCGACATTGGTGTGGATCAAGGAATCGTGCGCAAGGCTGGAGCTTGGTACACCTACGAAGGTGATCAGCTAGGCCAAGGAAAAGAAAACGCTCGAACATTCCTCCGCGACAATGCTGACTTGGCCAACGAAATTGAAAAGCGCATCAAAGAACAAATGGGAATCGGGCCTAAAATCGATGCCCCAGTGGATTCCAAAGCAGTCAAAGCAGCTGCAAAACTCGATGCAAGCGCGCCTGTTGACGCAGGCGATGAGTAAGTAGCTGTCAAACGCAGATGTCTGACCCAGTTCTTGATCCCCTAAAGCTTGATTCCTCGAAGGAGGAGTCGCAGATCATGTTGGTGGTAATGCGCCGACTTAATGTGGCTCCTCGTTCGCGAGGGGAGTTAACGAAGTATCTCCTGGGCAAGGAATTTAGTGCAGACGCAATCCAGCGGGTTCTCGAACGCGTCGAAGGCATGGGTTACATCGACGACGCACAATTCGCAAGAGACTGGGTTCGCAGCCGCCACCGCTCCCGTGGACTTGCACCGAGCGTTCTCACACGGGAATTATTGGCAAAGGAAATTGACCCTGAGTTAATCGAAGCCGCGTTAACAGAGCTGTCCACCGAAGACACGAAAGAGCGGGCTTATCAACTCGCTGCAAAGAAGTACCGAAGTTTGCACAGTGTGGAACCAAGTGTGGCCGTGCGGAGGATCGCCAGTTTGTTGCAGCGAAAGGGATATGCCCCGGGCCTGTGTTTTCAGATCGCGAAAGAAACGGTGGGGGCTGAACTCGAGGCAGTGGGGGATTTGGAGGGGTAGTGCCCAAGATCTAAGCACTGTTTAGATCCTGCTACAATTTCATATCCCAATGTGACCGTTTGATTTTTTAGGAGTTTCATGCCCGGTTTATCAGCATGGGCTGTTCGGCAGCCCATTAAGGCCCTAATCGCGTGGTTTATCGCAGTTGTGGCAATAGGAACGCTTGGCATCGGCTTTGCTGGTTCCTACAATGACGCCTTTGAACTGCCCGACACCGAATCGAAAGCGGCCACGGACTTACTAATGTCCAGCGGAACGGACACCTCGAGTCTAGAAGGTGGCGCCACAATCGTGTGGAAGCTGCAGGATGGACCAGCGCTTTCCCCAAAGGCGGAAGAAAGCATCGTGCCACTGCTCGAAGAGTTATCTGGGTTTGAGTCGGTCGCATGTGTGACAAATCCATTTGATTTGACTGGGTCGGGGTTTGGGTCAGGGTGCGTATCTGAAAATGGTACGCAGGATGTGCTTCAACTGTTGACACCAGAAGAAGCCGAAGTTCTCACGAGCTCGTTCGCTCCAGTAAGCTCCGACGGCTCGGTCGCGTTTGCGACCATGTCGATCGTGGGAAATGGGTCCGACGGATTACCGCCAGAAGAGGCAAACTCCATACTGGCGTTAATTGACGAAGTCAGTAGCGAGTCTTTAATGATCGGGGCTGAAGGGCAAGCTCTGGATTGGAGCTCCGGCGAGCCTCCTAGCAGCGAGGTTATTGGAATTATCTTCGCTCTCGTCATTCTTCTTGTGGCTTTCGGATCTGTGATAGCTGCCGGACTACCGATTTTGGTTGCTATCGTCGGTGTGGGAACTGGTGTGCTTTTTGTGACCTTCATTGCGAACTTTCTCGACGTTGCGACATTCGCACCCACTCTCGCGGCAATGATCGGACTCGCCGTTGGAATCGACTATTCACTCTTTATTCTCAACCGCTTTCGCCATGGGATATTAGCGGGAGAAGATAAGGAGGTCGCTGCGCTTCGGGCTGTGCAAACATCCGGGCGCGCCGTCGTTTTTGCTGCCTTTGCAGTTGTGGTCGGTCTCCTAGGCCTACTCGTCCTGGGCATCAACTTCTTTACTGGCTTGGCAATTGGTGCCGCGATGACTGTTGTGATCGTAATGCTTGCGGCGGTCTGGATGTTGCCGGCTCTGCTAGGTTTATTGGGTGCGCGAGCAATCGGGTGGCGCTTGCCCTGGGGACGCAAGCCAGGGAGCGGCGCTGTCGACTCCAAGGCCTGGACCGCGTATGGGCATTTCCTTCAAAAGCGCCCGCTGTTACCAGTCATCGGCGCGCTCGCACTGATCACGATTCTGGCAATTCCCGCACTCAGCTTGCGGCAAGGATTCACTGACAACTCAGGAAAAGCTGAAGGTTCCCCTGCGCGGGTGGCATATGACTTACGAGCCGAGGGATTCGGGGCCGGAGCCAGTGCTCCCTACCTTGCTGTCGTCGACTTGTCCGCAAGTTCTGACCCGTCGGCTTACTTAGAAGTCATCACCGCGTTGAATGAGACCCCTGGCGTCGCGGGAACGAATCCGAGTCTAGAGGTCTTACCCATCTTGGCAAAAATTTCTGAGGCGTCATCAGAGGAAGATGCCAACCCCATTCAGGTCATGGCTGTTTATCCGACCACCGCACCGCAAGATGCGGCGACGAGCGAACTTCTCACGACCCTCAGGGAAGACGTAAACCCAGCATTGGAAGCAACCACGGGGGCCGTAATCCTTATGGGTGGAACCGCCGCCATCACGGCGGACTTTACGACAGTTTTGTCCCAAGCTCTTCCGGTCTTTCTACTACTGGTCGTGGGTCTGGGATTCTTGGCCCTCGTTGTGTTGTTTAGATCCTTGTTAGTGCCCCTTATCGGAGCTGTAACGTCGCTGTTCTCCTTGGCCGCGGCGATGGGTATATCGGTGGCGGTGTTCCAGTGGGGATGGTTCAACTCAGTTCTGGGGATTCCAGGGACAGGACCGATCCTGCCATTCATCCCAATCATGGTGTTCGCGATCTTGTTCGGGTTGTCAATGGATTACCAGGTGTTTCTTGTGTCCCGAATGCAAGAAGAGTGGGCAAAAACTCATGAGAATGCGGCAAGTATTCGAAGCGGGTTGAGCAACTCCGGCCGTGTTGTAGTTATTGCGGCCCTCATTATGGCGGTCGTTTTCGGTGCATTCGCCCCGGCCCCTGACCCGATCATCAAATTGTTTGGTATAGCCCTTGCCTCCGCTGTACTGATTGACGCTTTCATCATTCGCCTGGTCCTCGTCCCGAGCCTCATGACGCTCTTCGGCACTGCCAACTGGTGGCTTCCGGGCTGGTTGGACCGCATCCTTCCCAAGGTTTCCATTGAGCCGGGTGACGAAGAGGTTCACGAGGTCGATAATCGGGACAGGGACGGTTCACCCCAACCCGTTGGATAGGGGGAAGTAACCCAGGACTGAGCCTTCATTACTGTTAAGCACTATGTCTACCAGTGTTGTGTCTCGGACCTATCAAGTACGCACTTACGGGTGCCAAATGAATGTACATGATTCGGAGCGCATTACTGGCCTGTTGGAGTCCGAAGGCTATCTACCCGTTGAAAGTGGCGAAGTCGCGGACCTAATCGTGTTTAATACGTGTGCGGTACGTGAAAATGCCGACAATAAGCTCTACGGAAACCTGAGTCACCTGGTACCCATTAAGGCAGCAAACCCAGGAATGCAAATTGCAGTCGGCGGTTGTTTGGCGCAAAAGGATCAGGGAGAAATCTTACGCAAGTCACCCGTGGTGGACGTGGTTTTTGGAACCCACAACCTAGGG
>DKME01000093.1:2655-5775 GCA_002469525.1 Actinobacteria bacterium UBA7422 | reverse complement strand
GACACGTCCGTTGTGGAGTCAAAGCACAGGGCCAAAACTGCGATTGTGAATTCGGGTTTGAGGTGGCCCAAAGGTCGCGTCACAATCAGCCTTTCTCCGGCCGAACTACGCAAACATGGCGCCGGACTTGACCTAGCAATCGCTATGGGAGTTCTGGGAGCAACGGGACAGATCTCCACCGAGGAACTGGGAAACACAGTTTTCATTGGGGAATTGGGACTTGACGGAAGCCTGCGAAGCGTTCCGGGAGCTCTACCTTGTGTAATTGTCGCCGCGCAGTCTGGAATCAAATCCGTTGTTGTTCCCCAAGGAAACCTTGCTCAGTGTCAGATAGTTCCCAGGGCTCGCGTTGTGGCATGTGAGGACCTCAATCATGTAATTGCGTTTCTTCGGGGTGAGCGCGAGTCACTTGGTAACGCGAGCGTCGAGGCGGTGAATCTTCAGGAGCCTGCAGACCTTTCCGACATTTTAGGACAGGAAGAGGCACGTTGGGCTTTAGAAGTTGCAGCCGTGGGTGGTCACAACATGTCCATGGTCGGCTCGCCGGGGGTTGGCAAAACTATGTTGGCGCAACGGATCACTGGGATCCTGCCTCCACTCACCCAGGATCAGGTCCTTGAAGTGACTGCGATCCATGCAATCGCTGGAACTCTCCGGGACAACCAGCCAATTGGGAACCCGCCATTTGAAGCACCACACCACTGCGCGACCATGGCCGCACTCGTCGGTAGCGTCCACGGCCACAGGGTCACGCCGGGAGCGTTAACAAGAGCACACCATGGTGTCCTGTTTCTCGACGAAGCACCAGAGTTTTCCCGCAATGCTCTTGACGCGTTGCGGCAGCCACTTGAGTCAGGTCACATTTCACTTAGTCGTGCTTCTTGGAGCGGTCTCCTGCCTGCGAGGTTTCAACTGATCCTTGCAGCTAACCCCTGTCCTTGTGGAAATGCGCTGACCGACACGGTCAAAGTCTGCGATTGCACTTCGGCATCAATGCGTCGATACACAACACAGGTATCTGGCCCTTTGCGCGACCGAATTGACGTGAACGTATTGATCCCCAGTGTTCGCTCGTTACACGCGGGTGAATCCAGTCACGCCGTCCGCGAGCGTGTCATTGCGGCGCGCAATGTCGCTCGAGAAAGATTCGCTCAGTTTCCATGGGAGAGAAATTCAGAAATTCCACCCGGTGCATTGCGGATACAATTCTTGCCCGAACCAGCAGGAAATGCGTTACTCAACAATTTCGTTGGTAGTTCGGGTGGATTCAGGGGAAGTCACCGCGTGCTAAGGGTTGCATGGAGTATCGCAGATCTTCAATGTCATTCCAGGCCCACAAAGTCAGATGTTGCGCTTGCAATTCATTTACGTACCTCTGAAACTGGAGTGGCAGCCTAATGGAGATTACGTCGGATGCGGATGCATTTCTGGCCTTGGCACATTTATGCGAGCCCGGAGATGAAACCATAAACAGGAGACTGGCAGCGGGAGCTTCACCCGGTGAGATTCTAGAAATGCTACTAACAAAAGGATTTCCTCAGCGAAATAATGTTGCCTTTTCTAAGAAGTATGCTCAATGTGACCTTGAAGCTGAGCGTGAGTTTGCGGAGAAGATTGGTGCGAGGATTCTGACGCGGGGGCAAGAAGGTTGGCCTACTCAACTTCATTCATTGGGTGGAGCGCAGCCGTGGGCGCTGTGGTCGATTGGTTCAATTGACTTTCGTGTAATTGCTTTGACTTCGGTAACAATCGTGGGAACCCGCGCGTGCACTCCCTACGGTGCAGGAATCGGTGCGCAATGGGCAGCGGACCTTGGAAACTGGGGGACCAGTGTCTTTTCCGGAGGTGCGATCGGTATTGATTCGAGCGCGCACAAAGGAGCCCTGAGCGTGGACGCACCAACCGTTGCTGTTTTGGCAAGCGGAGTTCACACACGTTACCCCGCGAGCCATGAGCAATTATTTCTCAGGATCATGGAAAACGGGGCGGTCGTTAGCGAGTCACCGCCACGTGAACCAGCGCATAAAAGACGATTCATTTACCGAAACCGAATTCTTGCGGCACTGACGCGGGCAACTTGCGTGATTGAGGCGACAGATCGCAGCGGCACCAGTTCAACCGTGCGTGCTGCCAGAGAGATGAATCGAATCGTTGCAGGGGTTCCGGGATCAATTCACTCGCCAACTTCACTTGGCGTAAACAAGCTCCTCAAAGAACAGGACGTTCATGTTGTCACTAGCAGTGCAGACCTTCAGGAGTTGATCACTGGTTTCAACCCGAATGACCTGCCGTCGCGATCAGACATTGACGTAGAGGACCTTGGCCAACCACGGGCGCGTTGGAAGTCTCTGAGTGAAGGGGACTACGAAATCTGGGAGTTGCTACCTAAACGGGGTGGAATCGGATTGGACGTGCTCTGCCAGAAAACAGGACGAGCGCGACTCGAGATTTTGGCCCGGCTCAGCGAACTGAATCTCATGGGTTTTGCCCAAAATGCGGAAGGTTCTTGGAAGAAAGTCTGAGGGAAGCCTCGAAAACTAGAGATTTTCCCGATTAGTCCGCGAGCCGTGAACCAAATTGGCCATGAATTGTTCATCATGGAGGGGTGGAACAGGGTGAGCGCGCATGCAACGCTGAAATCGAAGCGTTCCTCGAGTACCTCGGTGGAGCACGTGGCCGAAGTGTCAACACCGTGCGTGCCTATCGCAATGACCTCACCCACCTGTTTGATTCGATGCCAGATCTCGACTCAGTAACCCAAATGTCCTTGCCTGATCTGCGGGCTTGGCTGGCTGACTTAAACCGGGCGGGTTGTGCGAGAGCCACAATCGCGCGCAAAGCCGCTTCCGCTCGTGCATTTACTGCGTGGGCCCTTCAACGGGGGATCATCGAAGTCGATCCAGCCGTGCGGTTGGCCAGCCCCACCGTCCCAAAATCACTCCCCGTAATTTTGACGCACAATCAAACTTCGCAGTTGCTTGACCGGCGGATTGACATGAACGACCCGATTGAAGTTCGAAACCAAACGATCTTGGAATTGCTATATGCAACGGGAATTCGAGTGGCCGAATTGTGCAGTACCAACTGTGAAGACGTGGACGTTAGCCGCAAAGTTGTCCG
>DKME01000093.1:1624-2615 GCA_002469525.1 Actinobacteria bacterium UBA7422 | reverse complement strand
GCGATCACACGCTGGCTTGCTTTGCGCGGAAGCGTCGCTGTTAAGACGACCGCACTGTTCGTCGGTGCACGCGGTGCCCGGATCGACCAGCGGGTTGTCCGGACGATTGTCAACGAATCAACGACCGCTCTCACTGGTCACGCACTCTCGCCCCACGCCCTACGTCATACGGCTGCAACCCATGTTCTTGAAGGGGGTGCGGATATGCGCGTAGTTCAAGAATTACTTGGGCATGCCTCCATGGCAACAACGCAGCGTTATACGCATGTCAGCGTCGAACGGTTAAGGAAGACTTTTGAGATTGCCCATCCGAGATCTGGCTCGGATGCCGATAAAAGTTCGTAGGCCAGGTGCTGGGCAGAAGCTGGGCCGTGGTTTTCCACAAGGTCCGTGGACTCAAATATTGGTTCAATGACTTAGTAGAAGTTTTTAGCCCGAAGTGCAGACAACTGTTGTAACAGTGACCGCTATTGGTTCGCGTGAAACTGATCTGACCAATTGGTTCGCCAGCTGACACGATGTCACCCGTTTTCACCGTGGCAACCACCGGTTCGTAGGTCGCCCGAACTAATTCCCCAAAAGTGCGGAATGAATCGGACAGTTCAATGGAGACAACAGGTTTACCGGCGATAGTTCCGGCAAAAAGGACAATTCCATCACCGACAGAAACCACTTTGTCACCATGTGAGGCGGGGAAGTCAACACCACGGTGTCCGGCGCCATATTGGGACTTAGGCGGGGTGAATTCGGACATAATTGAACTTGGCGGTACGCCCTTGAGTGGGAGTTGCCAAGCACCTACTCCCGCCTCGGCACCGGTTACAGGTGCAGCCAAGAAAGGGAAAGAGCAGACAACCGTGAGCAAGGCAGGAACAGTGGGGAATTTCATAGCAGCAGTCTGGGCGTGAGCGACTCTGATTCACCAGAGTCAGCATGCAATTGTGACTTGTGGGGCACCGCATTGAGCTCCTGTGGATACCCGTAGACTCTG
>DKME01000093.1:0-1533 GCA_002469525.1 Actinobacteria bacterium UBA7422 | reverse complement strand
CAGGGAAGTTGCACAAGCAGCTTCGAATAACCGTAAGCGGCGAAAGTCGCACTATAGGCGCAGTGCGCCCGCAAGGAGTACCACCATGGCAACAGTGACTATGCGCCAACTGCTTGATAGCGGCGTTCACTTCGGGCACCAGACCCGACGTTGGAACCCGAAAATGAAGCGCTTTATTTTCACCGAGCGCAACGGCATCTACATCATTGACCTTCAGCAGTCACTTTCCTATATTGACCGCGCCTACGAGTACGTCAAGCAAACAGTTGCCCATGGAGGCAGCGTTATGTTTATCGGAACCAAAAAGCAGGCGCAGGAAGCGATTGCAGACCAGGCAACCCGAGTGGGAATGCCATACGTTAACCACCGCTGGCTTGGTGGAATGCTCACAAACTTCCAAACTGTTCACATGCGCCTTCAGCGCCTCAAAGAACTTGAAGTTATTGATTTCGACGACGTTGCTGGATCGAATCTGACCAAAAAGGAACTGTTGGTCCTTCGTCGCGAGAAAATCAAGTTGGAGCACGTTCTCGGTGGTATCCGTGACATGGTGAAAACCCCAAGCGCAGTCTGGATCGTCGACACCAACAAGGAACACATCGCTGTAGGTGAAGCTCACAAGCTCAACATTCCCGTCATTGCAATGCTAGATACCAACTGTGATCCTGACGTTGTTGACTACCCGATACCAGGTAATGACGACGCCATCCGAGCTGTTGCACTGTTAACTAGAGTGATCGCTGACGCAGTCGCAGAAGGGCTCATGATTCGTGCTGGAGGAGCCAACGCCGAAGTTGTTGAACCCTTAGCTGAGTGGGAACGAGAACTCCTTGCAGGTGCCGAAGCAGCACCCGTTGAAGAAGTAGTCGCTGTCGAAGAATCCGCAGTTGTCGAGACTGTAGTTGTTGAGACTGTGGCTGGTGACGCTGAAGCGGTCACACCTCCAATCGAAAACTAAATTGCCATAGGGCGAATTTTTGCCCACACGTACTTCAAGAAAAGGACACACGAAAACATGTCAAGTATTAGCGCAGCAGACGTTAAGCGTCTACGCGAAGCAACTTCCGCAGGCATGATGGAATGCAAGAAGGCATTGGAAGAGACCGGCGGCGATTTCGACAAGGCTGTCGAGGCTTTGCGGATCTCAGGTGCAGCAAAGGCTGCGAAACGCGGTGCCGAGCGAACAACATCCAATGGAATCGTCTCTTCACATGGAAACGCACTCATTGAGTTGCTGTGCGAAACCGACTTTGTGGCTAAAAGTGAAGACTTCTTGACACTAGCCAACCAACTTTCCGCAGCGGCAGATGCCAATCAAGTTGCAGATTCACAAGCACTACTTGCCTGTGAATTATCTAGCGGGGAAACCGCAGAGAGCGCCATTAGTCATATCGCGGGCGTTATCGGTGAAAAGGTGGAACTTGGACGGGTGAGCGTACTTGAAGCACCTGTAGCTCTGTACCTGCACAAGCGTGCTTCAGATTTGCCACCACAGGTAGGTGTGCTCGTTGCCTATCAAGGTGACGAAGCCGC
>DKME01000092.1 GCA_002469525.1 Actinobacteria bacterium UBA7422 | reverse complement strand
CCGATTATTGAAAAAATTGAAGTAGCTAGTCGCGGTGACGTGCGCCGAGCCAAGCTTTATTACCTCCGTGGGCTCAAGGGTAAGAAGGCTAAGATTCGTGAGTTGCGTGAAACTCCGAAAGAGGCTCCAAAAGCCACCAGCTAAGTGTGAACTGCCGGTGATTTAGCATCGATGAAGTATTTTCTGGGCGCCATAGCAGGACTTTTCCTGCTATGGCTTTTCAGTGCGTTCATCTTTCAACCATTTGCGATTCCCAGCAACTCAATGGAGCCTGCACTATCAACGGGAGACCGAATACTGGTGAACAAGACGGCTTACTGGTCGCGACCGATCACTCGCGGTGATGTCGTTGTTTTTGACGGTGTTGATAGCTTTAGTCGCCAATCAGGTGAATACGTGAAACGTGTCATTGGAATTGCAGGTGACCGCGTGGTGTGCTGCACCGACTCTGGCAATCTGAGCGTCAACGGTAGTGAAATCCAAGAGGATTCGTATCTCTTTCCCGGGGATTCGCCGAGCGAAATTGAATTTGATGCGCTCGTCCCGCCAGGGAAAATATGGGTCCTCGGTGATCATCGATCAGAGTCCGCAGACTCGCGCTCCCACCTTGGGGATCCGGGAGGTGGGTTTGTATTAGAGTCTAAGGTTGTAGGACAAGCACAGTTCGTAATTTGGCCACCAACTCGGTGGCAGCGGCTTGACTCGCACACATTCAAGGAGTTGAACTAGTGGCAGTTTCCGCGCATGACGATTCACCGACGAGCGCTGCTGGGGATCGAGCGGCCACCGTCAAGTCGAAAAAGAAAAGTTCCTTCCTTCGTAGTGCGATCGAATTCGTGATCGTGGTTGCGGTTGCACTGGCTTTGGCCGCAGGGATTCGCACTTTTATTGTTCAACCCTTCTACGTTCCCAGCGGCTCAATGGAGCAAACCCTTCAAATTGACGACCGCGTTATCGCGTCCAAGATCACAACGTCAATCTCGGGGGTACAACGTGGTGAAATCATGGTGTTTAAGGATCCAGGGAATTGGTTGCCAATCGTCGAAAGAAATATTGAAGGGTGGCGAGGTCTTGTCGCATCAGCTGCCACTTTTGTCGGACTCCTGCCCAGTGACTCTGGTGACGACTTAGTGAAAAGAGTGATCGGGATCGAGGGTGACCGGGTCGCATGTTGCAATGAAAGTGGCCAGATAGTCCTCAACGGTGTAGCGCTGGACGAAACCGCGTACATCGATGGACCAACGGATCAAATCCTGTTTGACGTGACGGTGCCCAAGAACGGTTTTTTTGTCATGGGAGATAACCGCGGAAACTCGGCAGACTCGCGCTTTCATCTTGAACAGAACGACGGGGCGGTTCCTGTTCAAAATGCAGTGGGGCGGGTATTCACCGTGGTGTGGCCGTTGTCCCGACTCACTATTGAAACTATCCCGGAGCTATTTGGCAATCCTGCGATTGCCGCGGGCAATGAATTCGGTAAGTGAGCGTACGTCCGTCACTCAGGCTTGAAAGATCCTTGCTGCGCGCAGGTCACAATTTTGTGGGTGGAATCGATGAAGTAGGCCGCGGGCCGCTGGCAGGACCAATCGTGGTGGGACTCGTTGTTGTCAGTCCGGAAACTCCCGCAGCGCCGCCGGGAGTACGTGACTCCAAAGCTACGAAGAGGGTAGAGCGTCCAAACTTGGTAACTCTGATCAAAGAATGGGCCTGGTCCACCACAGCCAGTGTTGACGCGCAATTTATTGATACTTTCGGGTTGACCGCGGCGCTGCGTGAATGCGTCGCTATTGCGATTCGCAGTTCAGTAGCAGCAGGAATGGAACCGAGTGCATTAATTCTCGATGGAAATTTCAACTACTGTGATCCGACAATGGACGCAGATGTGGTGTTGCGCAAGAGAGCGGATCAGTATTCTTCCAGTGTTTCGGCGGCGAGTGTTGTGGCCAAATTTGAGCGAGATGAATTCATGTGTCAGCGGGCAATTGAGTTTCCGGGGTACGGCTGGGAGCGAAATAGTGGGTATGGAACCAAGGAACACCTCTATGCGATCAGGTCAATGGGTCTTACGCCGCTACACAGGCGAAGCTTTTGCCATTGAGTATTTGTCCACAGGTTTGGTTTTGGGTATTCCATTGAGCCCTTGATTGGGCGAGGCTCTGAATATGAAACCAAAAGATGCTCTTGGCAAATATGGTGAGGAATTAGCAACACGCTATCTGTCAAAAAATGGCATGGTGATACTTGAACGAAATTGGCGCTGCGACCTCGGTGAACTTGACGTGATTGCCAGAGACAAGGACGACCTGGTGATCTGCGAAGTAAAGACCAGGCGGTCAACAGTTTTTGGTGAACCTGTCGAGGCCGTTACACCGAGAAAAGTTCGGCGCATGCGCGGATTGGCTTTGCGTTGGCTGGAGACCAAGTCCGTGAGTCCACGGGGAATTAGATTCGATGTAGTCGGAGTTTTGGCACCTGTTGTCGGACCACCAACAATCACTCACATTCGTGGAGTCTGACGTGAGTCTCGCGCGTTCATGGGGAGCTGTTGTTTCTGGAGTGTCGGGTCAGCTGGTGGAGGTAGAGGTCGACCACTCACAGGGACTTCCCACGGTTGGGCTGGTTGGCTTACCGGACACGTCCGTTGTGGAGTCAAAGCACAGGGCCAAAACTGCGATTGTGAATTCGGGTTTAAGGTGGCCCAAAGGTCGCGTCACAATCAGCCTTTCTCCGGCCGAACTACGCAAACATGGCGCCGGACTTGACCTAGCAATTGCTATGGGAGTTCTGGGAGCAACGGGACAGATCTCCACCGAGGAACTGGGAAACACAGTTTTCATTGGGGAATTGGGACTTGACGGAAGCCTGCGAAGCGTTCCGGGAGCTCTACCGTGTGTAATTGTCGCCGCACAGTCTGGAATCAAATCCGTTGTTGTTCCCCGCGGAAACCTTGCCCAGTGTCAGATAGTTCCCAGGGCTCGCGTTGTGGCATGCGAGGACCTCAGTCATGTAATTGCGTTTCTTCGGGGTGAGCGCGAGTCACTTGGTACTGCGAGTCTCGAGGCGGTAAATCTTCAGGAGCCTGCGGACCTTGCGGACGTCCTAGGACAGGAAGAGGCACGTTGGGCTTTAGAAGTTGCAGCCGTGGGTGGCCACAACATGTCCATGGTCGGCTCGCCGGGGGTTGGCAAAACTATGTTGGCGCAACGGATCACTGGGATCCTGCCTCCACTCACCCAGGATCAGGTCCTTGAAGTGACTGCAATCCATGCAATCGCTGGAACGCTCCGGGACAACGAGCCAATTGGGATCCCCCCATTTGAAGCACCACACCACTGCGCGAGCATGGCCGCACTTGTCGGTAGCGTCCACGGCAACAGGGTCACGCCGGGAGCGTTAACAAGAGCACACCATGGAGTCCTGTTTCTCGACGAAGCACCAGAGTTTTCCCGCAATGCTCTTGACGCGTTGCGGCAGCCACTTGAGTCAGGTCACATTTCACTTAGTCGTGCTTCTTGGAGCGGTCTCCTACCCGCGAGGTTTCAACTAATCCTTGCAGCTAACCCCTGTCCATGTGGAAATGCGCTGACCGACACGGTCAAAGTCTGCGATTGCACTTCGGCAACAATGCGTCGATACACAACACAGGTATCTGGCCCCTTGCGCGACCGAATTGACGTGAACGTATTAATCCCCAGTGTTCGCTCGTTACACGCGGGCGAATCCAGTCACGCCGTCCGCGAGCGTGTTATTACCGCGCGCAATGTCGCTCGAGATAGATTCGCGCAGTTTCCGTGGGAGAGGAATTCAGAAATTCCACCCGGTGCACTGCGGACTCGATTCCTGCCCGAACCAGCAGGGAATGCCTTACTCAACAATTTCGTTGGTAGTTCAGGTGGATTCAGAGGAAGTCACCGCGTTCTAAGGGTCGCATGGAGTATCGCGGATCTTCAATGTCATTCCAGGCCCACAAAGTCAGATGTTGCGCTGGCAATTCATTTACGTACCTCTGAAACTGCAGTGGCAGCCTAATGGAGATTACGTCGGATGCCGATGCATTCCTTGCCTTGGCACATTTATGCGAGCCCGGAGATGAAACCATAAACAGGAGGCTGGCAACGGGAGTTTCACCCGGTGAGATTCTTGAAATGCTGCTAACAAAAGGATTTCCTCAGCGAAACAATGTTGTCTTTTCTAAGAAGTATGCTCAATGTGACCTTGAAGCTGAGCGTGCGTTTGCGGAAAAGATTGGCGCGCGGATTCTGACGAGAGGGCAAGAAGGTTGGCCTACTCAACTTTATTCACTGGGTGAAGCGCAGCCGTGGGCGCTATGGTCGATTGGTTCAATTGACTTTCGTGTAATTGCATTGACTTCGGTAACAATCGTGGGAACTCGCGCGTGCACTCCCTACGGCGCAGGAATCGGTGCGCAATGGGCAGCGGACCTTGGAAACTGGGGTACCAGTGTCTTTTCCGGCGGTGCGATCGGCATTGATTCAAGCGCACACAAAGGAGCCCTGAGCGTGGACGCACCCACCGTTGCAGTTCTGGCAAGTGGAGTTCACGCACGCTACCCCGCGAGCCATGAGCAATTATTTCTCAGGATCATAGACAACGGTGCGGTCGTCAGCGAGTCACCGCCACGTGAACCGGCGCACAAAAGACGATTCATTTACCGAAACCGAATTCTTGCCGCACTGACCCGGGCAACGTGCGTGATTGAGGCGACAGATCGCAGCGGCACCAGTTCAACAGTACGTGCTGCCAGAGAGATGAATCGAATCGTTGCAGGGGTCCCGGGATCAATTCACTCGCCCACTTCACTTGGCGTAAACAAACTCCTCAAAGAAGAGGACGTTCATGTTGTTACCAGCAGCGCAGACCTTCAGGAGTTGATCACTGGTTTCAACCCGAATGACCTGCCCTCGCGATCAGATATTGACGTGAAGGACCCTAGCCAACCACGGGCGCGTTGGAAGTCTCTGAGTGAAGGGGACTACGAAATCTGGGAGTTGCTACCTACACGGGGTGGAATCGGATTGGACGTGATCTGCCAGAAAACAGGTCGAGCGCGACTTGAGGTTTTAGCCCGGCTCAGTGAACTGAATCTCATGGGTTTTGTCCAAAATGCGGAAGGTTCTTGGAAGAAAGTTTGAGGGAAGCCTCGAAAACTAGAGATTTTCCTGAATAGTCCGCGAGCCGTGAGCCAATTTGGCCGTGCATTGTTCATCATGGAGGGGTGGAACAGGGTGAGCGCGCATGCAACGCTGAAATCGAAGCGTTCCTCGAGTACCTCGGTGGAGCACGTGGCCGAAGTGTCAACACCGTGCGTGCCTATCGCAATGATCTCACCCACCTGTTCGATTCGATGCCAGATCTCGACTCAGTCACCCAAATGTCCTTGGCTGATCTGCGAGCCTGGCTGGCTGACTTGAACCGGGCGGGGTGTGCGAGAGCCACAATCGCGCGC
>DKME01000085.1:3003-6144 GCA_002469525.1 Actinobacteria bacterium UBA7422 | reverse complement strand
GGCAAAGTCGATTACACCCATCTCAAAAATCCACCCGCCGCTGGCCCAGACCCAGTGCGCAACCGGGAAGTACACCAAAATGGCCCAAATCCCGCCAAAAACAAGCCATCCGTTGAATTTGGTTCTCTCGGGTATTGCTCCCGCAATCAGACCCACCGTGAGGCAGGCAAACATCCCTTGAAACGCAACAAAAGCCATAATGGGAAGAGTCGCTTCCGGGTCGTCAGCCATTAAAGACTCTAGGCCAAAGAACTCGGTTGGATCACCTAACAACCCACCCATGCTGGTTCCAAATGTCATCGAGTATCCAAAGAGAACCCACAAGACTCCAACAAGGAATAGCGCTCCCATGACCATCATGAGCATGTTGAGAACTGATTTGGAGCGGACCATTCCTCCGTAAAAAAATGCCAGCCCAGGAATCATGAGCAGCACCATTGCGGCGGCGGTCAGCATCCAGGCTGTATCGCCCGTATTTAAAGCGGATTCCATTGGAGTCCTCCTGTCGATGATCGGCGACGATCGGCCTGGTGCCGGACGCCTGCGACAAGATTGGTGCAGAATCGTTTCCACAATGGTGACGCGAAGTTTCGTTCGTGTGAATTATGCGCGCTTGTGTGAACTACGTGTAAATTTCAAGATAAAGCATGAGTTCACTATTCATCGCGCATTGTTCATTGTTTTAGTTCACAAGTGCGGTGACAAACTCGTCTATGTCAAATGGAGCTAGATCGTCTGGCCCTTCACCGAGGCCCACCAGTTTTACGGGAACACCTAGCTCGCGCTGAACTGCAACAACGATTCCGCCTTTTGCGCTTCCGTCAAGTTTTGTCAACACGATTCCCGTGACGTCGACGACCTCGCTGAAAATTTTCGCTTGCACTAGCCCGTTTTGTCCTGTGGTGGCGTCAAGGACAAGGAGCACTTCGTCGACCGGTGATTGTTTTTCAATCACACGTTTTACTTTGCCGAGTTCGTCCATCAGGCCTGTTTTGGTGTGCAGCCGACCAGCCGTGTCAATCACGACAACGTCAATCTCGGCCGCTTGCCCAACAGAGCATGCTTCAAAAGCCACACTTGCAGGGTCACCACCTTCGGGCCCCCGAACCACTGCTGCGCCAACGCGGTCGCCCCACGTTTGAAGCTGGTCTGCTGCGGCTGCACGGAAAGTGTCGGCAGCACCCATAAGCACTGACTGATCTTGGGAGATCAATACGCGAGATAGTTTTCCCACCGTGGTTGTTTTACCTGTACCGTTCACGCCCACGACGAGAACTACAGCAGGGCGGCCAGAAACATCGGTGTTTAAGGTTCTGTCCATGCTGGGACTGAGCAAGGAAACGAGTTCTTCCCGCAGTGCAACTCGCATGAATTCTTCACTGCTGTCATTGGCTTGCGCAATTCGAACTTTGAGGGCTGCAATCAATTCGGTCGTTGCTGCTACACCAAGATCTGCCTGCAGCAGTGTTGCTTCAACGTCGTCCCAGGTTTGCTGATCCAGGCTTCCACTTGTGAGTAGCCCAAGCAGCCCTTTACTAAAGACGCTATTGGATCTGGCCAGCCGAGCGCGCAGTTTGTGCAGGCGCCCAATTGCGGGTTCAGGTATTTCAACTTCCCACACGGCAGGAGTGAAGTCTTCAACTGTGGTTGTTGGATCGATCAGGACTTCTGGACTGAGTTCGGGGACCGTGATCGTTTCAACATTTTTGCGCGCGGTGTCCCGGGGAACAGTGTTGTCGTCCCCCACACCAGGCGAGTAGTCAATTCCTGGCCGAGGTTTACTCGCGAGGGACTTGGCGCCTCGTGCACGTGAGTATGCAATTGCTCCACCAATTGCAACACCGAGCAGGATTACTGCAACGACAATAAGGATCGTTAAAAGGTCCATTAGGCAGGCTCTACCTCACGCAGTCGTTGGCCAATAATCTGTGTCACGCCGTCACCGCGCATTGATACGCCATAAAGGGCGTCTGCGATCTCCATTGTGCGCTTTTGGTGGGTAATAACGATCAGTTGTGAACTTGAACGAAGTTCTTCAATGATGTCGATCAACCGGCCAAGGTTTACGTCGTCGAGTGCAGCTTCAACTTCGTCGAGTACATAAAACGGTGACGGACGAGCCTTGAATAGCGCCACTAAAAAGGCGACCGCGGTCAGCGACCGCTCACCACCGGAGAGTAATGAAAGGCGCTTGATTTTCTTTCCCGGCGGACGAGCTTCGACGTCAACACCCGTGGTGAGCATGTTTTCCGGATCGGTCAGGATCAACCTGCCTTCCCCCCCTGGGAACAATCTGGCGAACACACCTTCAAATTCTCGTTCAATTTCGGTGTAAGCCTCCGTGAAGACCTGCTCCACTCGGGCATCGACTTCTTTGATGATGTCGAGTAAGTCATCGCGAGTTTTCTTAAGGTCTTCAAGTTGTTCGGTGAGAAATTTCTGTCGCTCTTCCATGGCTGAATATTCTTCAAGCGCTAGCGGATTGACCTTTCCCAAGAGTGCAAGTTGCTTCTCTGCGGCGCGGAGCCGCTTCACTTGCTCTTCGCGCACAAATGGATACGGCTGCGGCAACGGTGCTTCTGGGTCGATTTCGTCACCGGGAGCGCTTGGGCTCGGTGGTACAAGTTGTTCGGGGCCATACTCATCGAGGAGTTCCTGTGGCGCGATTCCAAAATCTTCACGTGCTTTGCCCTCGAGGGTTTCAATCCGCATACGCTGTTCGGCACGCGCAACTTCGTCGCGGTGAACGCTGTCCTTCAAGTTTTCCAAGATCTCCACCAGCGTGCGCACTTCACTTCGAACAAATACCAACTCTGCGTCGCGTTCCTTTTTGAGGCCCTCAGCCTGGGTTCGCGCCCGCTGAGCTAGACCAACTGAAGTTTCGGTGTAAGTAAGGGCGACTCGAGCACCTGAGAGCAGCGCTGTCGCAATAATTAATGATGCCGCTCGTCGCTCACGCCTCTGCATTGCTGCTATTCGAGCGTTTCTTTCACTTTGAGCGTCGCGCTCCAGGGCCGCTGCACGCTCTCCAATTGCCCGAACCCGTTCTTCCGCCGTACGAACGGCCAAACGTGCGTCAACGACTCCGGCTCGAACTTCAACGAGGATTTGTTCCCGTGCATTTCGTTGATCCTCGCCAAC
>DKME01000085.1:0-2971 GCA_002469525.1 Actinobacteria bacterium UBA7422 | reverse complement strand
AGCAACTCACGATCTCTGGTGTGTGCTGCAGCGGAACTCAGGGATGCCGATTCAAGTCGCTCGGCCTCGGCGAGCGCATTGCGTGAAAGTTGCCCCAAGGCACCGAGTTTTTCCGCGATTGCGGCGAGTTCAGCATCAGATTCGTGTAAAAGCGAAAGTGCAGACTCAACCCTTTTTACAGCAAGTTCCTGCTTGTTCTTGGCGGTCGACAGTTCAAAAATTACCCTGCTGAGTTCCGTTTCAAGTTGTGCGAGCTTAGTTTCAGACTCGTCAAATGCGGCCTGCACTTCGAGCAAGCTCGGACTGTTGGAGGATCCACCTTCTATTATGCCGGCGTCAATTGAATCACCTTGGCGACTTACCAGGGAAACACCTAGGTTTGCTCTGGCGCTTTCCCGAAGTTCTTCGATTGATTCAACAACCACGAACCGGTTCAACAAAGCATGGACTTGAGCTGAAACAACAGGATCTACCCGGACACAGTCCACAAGCCATCGGCCAACCGGAGCATCTTGGGCATGCAGCCCGGGGGATGCTGGAAAATCTGCGACCAAAACGTTGGAACGACCGGCTTGTTCACTTTTGAGAAATACAAGAGCGTCCATTGCCGAGTCGACGTTGGAGACAACAATTGCCGAAGAGAGATTGCCCAGCGCGCTTGCAACCGCCGCTTCATAGCCTTGCTCAACATGGATAAGCGAACTTAATGTTCCGATGTAGCCGTCAAGTCCGGAGTCCACAAGTGCTGCAGAGCCGTCTTTTCTTTCAAGCCCGAGTGCTAAGGCGTCACGCCTTGCGACTAACGCTGCTCTTTCACGTTCAAGTGTTGCTTCTTCGGCCAAGAGCTCTCGAACGTGTAAATCCGATGCAACAAGAAGTTCCTGTGAAATCTCGTGCTCGGTGTCTAGCCCTTCTTCACCGGCGCCGTGTGAAACTACTGCAACTTCCACTTGTTGGAATTGTGCTTGTGCAACTTGACTTCGTTCCCGGGCTTCTTCGATTTGCCCCTCTAGGCGCTCGAGTTCGGCTTCTCGGGTCTCAATTCGAGCCTCTACATTGTCGCGGGAGGCTTTTAGCTCGTCCGTCTTGCGTAGGTGAGCCTGATGTGCCTTTTCAATGCCAGCCACCCGGTCATTTTCTTCACGCAGTGCGGCAACGGCGTCCTTTTCTGCCAGTTCTGACTCGGTTAACGCCTGCCCCAGCGACTCAACCTGCCTGGTTAGCTCAAATTCTTGACTCCGAAGTGCCCTTGCCTCTGCCTCAAGTGCTTCAGGCTCCCTGCCTGATTTCTCCTCCTGCGGTTCAGGGGCTAAGTTTCGAACTTTTTCGGCTCCAAGTTGGACAAGGCCAAGGTAACGCTCACGGAGTCGGCTCAAGGCGAACCACGTCTCCTGGCTAGTGGCTAGTCCTGGTCCTAACTCCCGTTCGAGTTCCTCTGCACGATTCTCACGTTCGCGAAGCACCGCGATTTTGGATTCGACTTCCCCTTGCTTCTCCCGGAGTGCACTTTCATCAGCTACTTCAGCTTGTAAAGCTACCTGCAATTCGGTGAGGTCACTAGCCATCAGCCGAAGGCGCGAGTCGCGTACGTCACTTTGAATCACCGTTGCGCGTCGTGCGACTTCAGCCTGTCGGCCGAGTGGTTTGAGCGCGCGACGTAACTCTGCAGTGAGATCGTTGAGCCTTGTCAGGTTGGCCTGCATGGAGTCGAGCTTGCGAAGAGCCTTTTCCTTACGCTTGCGGTGCTTGAGAACGCCTGCGGCTTCTTCGATGAATCCCCGTCGGTCTTCAGGTGTTGCGTGCAGGATCGTATCCAGTTGTCCCTGCCCCACAATGACGTGCATTTCGCGACCAATTCCAGAGTCACTCAGTAATTCTTGAACGTCTAGTAAGCGGCACTGTTCACCGTTGATAGCGTACTCGGAACCACCATTACGGAACAGTGTTCGAGAGATTGTGACCTCGGCGAATTCAATTGGGAGGGCGCCGTCGGAGTTGTCGATCGTGAGGGCGACTTCGGCCCGACCTAATGGTGCACGGCCCGATGTCCCAGAAAAAATTACGTCTTCCATTTTTCCACCACGCAATGACTTAGCGCCCTGCTCTCCCATGACCCAGGCGAGTGCATCCACGACATTGGATTTGCCTGAACCATTGGGGCCGACAACACAGGTAACACCCGGCTCAAACTGAAGTGAGGTTGCCGACGCGAAGGACTTGAAGCCTTTGAGGGTGAGGGATTTTAAATGCACGGCTGGTATTTCATCCTGTCAATCTGATACCGGCCAAGATCACTCAAGGCTGGTGCGAGGCTTACTTAACTACACCACCCTATCGGTGAAGATTGAGGTTTTACGGCAGCAACCACGGAGGTTGACATGTCACACAGTGAAAGCTTGATCGGTTCATAAATTTACTGCGAATTATGGGGTTCCCACAACGATCACAGGGTTTACCTTCACGTCCGTAGACGGCCAATGACCGGGAGAAATATCCGGACTCCCCGTTGACATTTACATAGAGTGCATCAAAGCTTGTACCACCAGCAACAAGTGCCTCATGCATAACTTGAGTAACAACTTGCACGATGTCAGCAGCGTGTGTGGCGGTGAGGTGATTACATGGTGTTCTTCCATCAAGACCTATGCGCCACAGACATTCATCTGCATAAATATTTCCGATACCTGAAATCAGATTTTGATCCAGTAACGCCCTTTTGACTTGGGTTGTTCGTTGTAACAGTAAAAGCGCAAATGCATTCACGTCAAAAAGTGCATCAAATGGATCTCTGGCAATATGGGAGATCACGGTTGGTATCTCGTCTAGGTCGAGGTCACTTACATGCATGCCACCGAATGTGCGTTGGTCAAGAAACTCGAAATACCGCGGAGCCTCACTGGCTCGATTGAGGACCCATTCCACCCGAACATGCGGGGGCCCCGATGGCGAATCATTAACACGCAGTTGACCG
>DKME01000052.1 GCA_002469525.1 Actinobacteria bacterium UBA7422 | reverse complement strand
AATTCATTGGTTGCAGTTGGTTCCGGTACTACCGGTTGATTTGAATCGGTAACTACTGGGTCTGAGCCCGTGTTTTCCGGACCGAACTCGGTAACTATTTCCGGGATAGGGCAACCAAATGGAATCTCTTCAAGGTCGGTCTCAATAAAGTCCGGGCATTCAATTGGTGTCAGCGCGTTCTCCGGTGGTGCGGGGAATTCAGCAACAGGCTTCTTTTTGAGCGCATCCTTCATAAATGCGCTCCAGATTGACGCGGGGAATGATCCACCCGTGACGGTCTTTAGTCCACCGGTGCCCGACATGGAAATGGGAAGTCCGGCCGAGTCCTCTTTTGCCATGAGGACAGCAGCTGAAATCTGCGGGGTGTAGCCGGCGAACCAAGCGCTCTTATTGTCATCAGTTGTGCCCGTTTTTGCAGCAGCTGGACGATCAATTGACAGAGCCGAGGTCGCTGTTCCATTCGTTACCGTTTTATAGAGGGCATAGGTGACCGTGTTTGCCACATCGCTGCTGAAGGCTGCGACCAGTGTCGGTTCGTATTGGTAGAGCAACCCACCATTTGATCCGAATACCTGCTTAACGAAAGTCGTGCTACTGCTTTTTCCTTCATTAGCAAAAGTTGCATAAGCGTTAGCCATGTCAAGACCGGAAGGCGATGCCGTACCAAGAACAAAAGTCAGGTCGGGCGATTCAAGATTTAAACCAGGGGTGGTGTCAGGAACACCAGCGGCAAGTGCTGCGTCAACAACACTTCCCACACCAATGTCCGCGGTCAGTTCAACGTAAGCAGAGTTGATGCTCTTCTCGGTTGACTGCAGAAGGGACACGACCCCGTAGGAATTGTTGCCGTAGTTGTTGAACGTATAACCGTTGACCGTTGCGGGTGAGTTTCCATTCCACAGTGAATTCAGTTGAACACCTTGGTCAACCGCAGCCGCGAGAGCGAAAGGTTTAAAAGTTGAACCGGCTTGGGCGAATTGTTGGGTGGCGTTGTTGATCTGGTCGGCAATGAAGTTTTTTCCGCCATACATTGCGAGCACCTCACCCGTACCCGGTTTGACCGCCGCAAGCCCAATTCGCAATCCTTCGGTTCCTGATTTAGGTCCTTGGTCTTTGACGGCGCGTTGGGCCGCGCGTTGCGCACGTCTTACAAATGAACTGACGATCTTGAGTCCGCCACGCTGGATCTCTTCTTGGTCGTAGCCCTGTGCGATTAGTTGCTGCTCAACCGCGGTGAGGAGAAATCCGACTTGGCCACCTAGACGATCTTTTTGTTTGAATGGCACTATGTCCGGGAATGTTGACGCATCGCGTTGGGCTTGGGTGATCTCACCCATCTCAACCATGGAGTCCAAAACGTATGCCCATCGGGCTTTCAGTCCACTGAGGTTTTCTTCTGGGCTAAGGCCCGATGGCGACTTGATCACGGAGGCAAGAACTGCGCCTTCATTGAAGTTGAGCTCATTGACCGATTTGCCGAAGTAGGCGATTGACGCTGCTTCAATTCCATTGGCATTGCGACCAAAATAGATTGTGTTGAGGTAATCCTCGAGGATCTGTTCTTTTGAAATAGCGGTTTCTAATTTGAAAGCAAGTAGTGCCTCATTGAGCTTGCGGTCCCACGTTCGGTCCTGGGTGAGAAACGCGATCTTTGCGTACTGTTGCGTGATAGTTGATCCGCCTTGGGTGCTTCCGCCCGTCAGGTTGTTAAACGCAGCTCTGGCAATCCCTTGTGGCGAAATTCCGCCATGGTCGTAGAAGTTGCGGTCTTCAGCCGCAAGGACTGCTTGTTGCACGTCAACAGGGATCTCTGCCAGTGGAACTGAGCGCCTAGTTGATTCACCCAAGCGACCGATTTCGTTTTTTCCGTCCGCGTAGAGCACGACGGTTGCTTCACTCGTTGCCAAGTCATTGGGTGTTGGCACTTCCGTCCTAGCCAAAAGGACTGCAAAGATTGTTGTTCCGATCGCTATGAGAAGGATGATTAGCCAGAGGAGTCGGCGCAGCCAACGACGCCGCCACAAAGGCACGTATTCGTCGCTCGACGCGCTCCGCTTAGTCGGCTTTTTTGCCGTCTTCTTACTAGCGGAGCTCTTTTTTGCTGGGGAGCTCACTGGTGTCCTATCGGGGAAGGGGACATTTTCTGTGGGTGTCTCTTTGTTCGTGACCTAGTCCAACAGATCATCGGCCTTAAAAGCCGGTACGGCGCGCCGCGGAGTTCCATCTCCTAGCGAAAATGCCCGGATCAGGTAGTTCCAGTGGCAATCGGGGCACACCTCTACGACATAGACCCGAAATTCACCGAATTTATTGCACATTGAAGGGAGTTCTTCGACTTTTCGGATTCTTCCGGCGTAGGGGCCTAATTCATCTCCATATACATAGTGCAATTCCACAAAGTGCGTGCTTTTGCAGGCCGGGCAGTTCGATTTAGCGCGTTCACCGTGAAACTTTGCGGCCTTGAGCAGGTAGGGGTCCGCTTCACAAAAGTCACTTGTAAGGGCGCCACCGCGGTGAAGTTTCGTAATGTCTGCGGCACGTGAAAGGCCATAATCCACCACATTTCGTGGTTTTTGAGGGTCGGAAATGGGTTCTGGTGCGGGGATTGGGCCCCTTTTGGGGGAATTTTTGGTGGATTCACCGCGGGCGACTCGACCCCGCACCCCTTGTTTGCGCATCTGAGCCATACGCCTAGTTTACGACCAAGTGCAAATGGGTGCCCAAGAATTTCGGGGTTAGTGCACATTAGATATATCGATTCGATATATTGCTCCGTATGAGTAACCGCCGTGATGTCCTGAGCTTCGCGATTCTTGGCGTGCTCGGTGATGGTCCCCAGCACGGCTATGAATTGCGAAAAAGACTCACTACCGTGCTTGGTCCATTTCGTGCGTTGTCCTATGGCTCTTTGTATCCAGCACTTAAGCGGATGAACTCCATGGGGCTGATCGAAGAAGAGTCACTCACGCCAGCCATTGAAAGTACTGCCCCTGCCCTTTCCGGTAAGCGCGCGCGAATCGTGTACGCAATCACTGCCGACGGCAAAGAAATTTTCGGTGAGTGGGCAAATAAGCCTGGACCAGAAGCCTGGGAAGATGAAGGTTTCGCAGCCCACCTTGCATTCTTTTCCGCAACCGAAGCACGGACACGTTTACGAATCTTGGAAGGTCGCCGCTCACGTTTGGAAGAGCGTGTTGACGCCTTACGTGATTCCCTTACCCGCGGTCAACAGCGCGTTGACGCCTACACACTTCAACTTCAGCAACATGGACTCGAAGGGGCCGAGCGTGAAGTGCGCTGGCTCACAGAATTAATTGATCAAGAGAAAGTAACCCAGGAAAGGTAAGAAATGAGTGCACAATCCGGCGGAGAAATTCGCGTAGCAATTGTTGGTGTTGGAAACTGTGCTGCATCCCTGGTTCAGGGTGTGGAGTACTACAAGAGCGCCAAAGCTGATGAGTTTGTCCCCGGACTCATGCATGTTCAGTTCGGTCCTTACCACGTAAGTGACGTCAACTTCGTTGTTGCCTTTGACGTTGACTCAAAAAAGGTTGGCCTTGACCTCGCTGACGCAATTGGTGCCTCTGAGAACAACACAATCAAACTGTGCGACGTTCCAGCATCCGGTGTCACCGTCTCGCGTGGTCGCACACTTGACGGCTTAGGCAAGTACTACCGCGAAACAATCACTGAGTCAGACGTCGCTGAAGTTGACGTTGTCCAGGTGCTCAAGGACGCAAAGGTCGACGTAGTTGTCTGCTACCTGCCCGTGGGTTCAGAAGATGCCGCCAAGTTCTACGCGCAGTGCGCAATTGACGCTGGTTGTGGATTCGTCAACGCACTTCCAGTCTTCATTGCCGGAACACCAGAATGGGCAAAGAAGTTCGAAGACGCCGGTCTGCCAATCGTTGGTGACGACATTAAAAGCCAGGTCGGTGCGACAATCACCCACCGTGTTCTGGCCAAGCTGTTCGAAGACCGCGGTGTGATCGTTGACCGCACTTACCAGCTCAATGTTGGTGGAAACATGGACTTCAAGAACATGCTCGAGCGTGACCGCCTTGAGTCCAAGAAAATCTCAAAGACCCAGTCGGTCACTTCCCAACTCGCACACGACCTTGGTGAGAAGAACGTGCACATTGGTCCTTCGGACTACATTGCGTGGCTCGACGACCGCAAGTGGGCATTTGTCCGACTTGAAGGTCGCGCATTCGGCGACGTCCCCTTGAACCTGGAGTACAAGCTCGAAGTGTGGGACTCACCCAACAGTGCCGGTGTGATCATTGACGCTGTTCGTGCAGCAAAGATCGCAATGGATCGCAAGATCGGTGGCCCAATTCTTTCGGCTTCCAGCTATTTCATGAAGTCACCACCGGTGCAGTACAACGACTCTGAGGCAAAGCAAGCGGTCGAAGACTTTATCGCTGGCACCATCGAAAGATAACTCCTTCGCAACCGGTAGCGTCTGTTCAATGCAGGCGCTACCGGTTGTTCGGTCGCTGCTCCACCGCAAGGATTTTCGGGCCCTCTACAGCACTCGACTGGTCGGCCAATTTGGAGACGGTTTCTTTCAAGCCGCCCTCGCTTCCTTCGTGCTCTTCTCACCCGAGCGTGAACCTAATGCCGCGGCAATTGCCGTAGCCTTTGGGATTCTGTTACTTCCCTACTCACTCATTGGGCCCTTTGCGGGCGTATTCCTAGACCGTTGGCTGCGTCGCAATATTTTGGTCCGTGCCAACCTTCTCAAGGCCTTACTCACCGTTCCCGTAATCGCCGCGGTACTCGCCGGCAGTGAATCCGTGATTCTTGGTATTTCTGTACTCGCCGTTTTAGGTGTCGGCCGATTTATTCTTGCTGGGCTCTCCGCATCCCTGCCGCACGTTGTGAGTGGAAAGGAACTCATTACCGCCAACGCACTAACACCAACTTCAGGAACAATCGCATTTGTTGTTGGTGCAACTACCGGACTTGGTATCCGTGAAATATTTGGTGGGGGTGACCCCGGCAGCGTCGCATTACTCTTGTTTTCAATAGGAACGTTTATTTCAGCAGCTCTTATTGCCCGAACGTTCGCCGTGCACGCCCTTGGGCCCACTCACCGACTTAAAAGTTCAATGGTGGACTCACTTCGCGGTGTTACCGGTGATCTTGTCACTGGAATTCGAACATTGAATTCACACCGTGTAGCAGCCAGGGCCTTGCTGCTCGTTGCCTTCAACCGGATCTCCTTTGGTGTAATTACCGCAGGATCCTTACTTCTCCTTCGAAATACTTTCCACCAAAGTGTGAATGCCAATGCCGCCCTCGCTGACTTTGCAATCCTCTCGGGATTCGCCGCGACCGCCGCGTTGATCGCGGCAATCCTGACTCCATGGATGTCACGTAAAATTGGAATCCCGCACTGGTCCGCTGTGGCTGTTGCCCAAGCTTCAATCGGCATGGCGGTGTTCGCATTCGCATCTACTACCCAGAATTTCCCACTCCTGCTCGTGGCTGGATTCAGTCTTGGCTTTGCGGGGCAAGCCGTCAAAGTCTGTTCCGACACCGTGATTCAAAGAAAAATTCCCGATGAAAGCCTAGGCCGGGTGTTCTCACTATTTGACATGAGCGTGAATGTTGCCCTCGTCTCGGGAATCATCTTGGTAGCACTCCTCGCCCCGGTCTCGGGAATCGCACCAGTTCTCTACGCTGGCATTGGAGTCACGTTGGCCTTGGCGAGTTTTTGGTATTGGCGCACGGCTCGCAAAATAGTTCAGTAGGGTTTATCCATGTCTAATGGAGCAACGGAGCAATACCAGCGCAGCCCGGTCACTCGGGATCGAGTTCGCCCGCGAACCATCTTCTCGATTATTGTTTTTGTTCTCGCTACAGTCCTGACACCACTTTCTGTTGCCGGCCACTGGGCTCACTCAACAATCGTTGATGCTGAGCGTTACATTGAAACGATCGGCCCAATCGGTGCAAGTCCTGAAGTGCAGAGCGTATTCGCTGAAGTCGTCACAGACGCGATCGTTGAGCAAGTTAATACTGAGTCTCTAGTCGGTGACTTCCTTGGTGGAATCTTGCCCGGCAACGAAATAACAGATCGCCTAGCCGGCCCAATTGCAACGGGAATTAATGGTTTGATTGGAACAGCTGTCGACACATTTGTTACCTCAGATGCATTTACTCGCGCATGGCTTGAGCTCAACAAGGCAGCACAAAAAGGATTCATTGCAATTCTGCAAAAAGAACCCAGTGGTCCCATTGAACTCCAAGGTGACGACGTAGTGCTCAACTTGGACTCGGTGATCGCTCTCGCCCAAGAAAAATTGGTGGAGAGTGGAATTTCGTTTGCCGCCAACATCACAGTTCCCGCAACCGACAAGCAGTTCGTCTTAATGAGTGCTCCCGCACTGGCACAGGCTCGAACCTTCTACGCGTTCTCAGCGCCGATCTTAAGTTGGGTCATGGTGTTGATTGCAGCCATGTTTATCCTGGCAATTCTCTTAGCTAGGCGCAGAGCGCGCACAACCGTTGCCGCGGGTATCGCAGTAATAGGGTCAGCTTTTGCACTTTATGCCGCAACAGTCTTGGGTGAAGGTGTTGTAACAAATCAGTTCAAAGGAAGTATCTTTGAGGACTCCGCTGTTGTTGTGTATCAATCTTTCCTGTCCTACCTTGTTTCTGGACTACAGGCACTTCTCGCACTCGGAATTATTCTGGTACTCGGTGGCTGGCTTGCCGGTCGGACAAACTCGGCGCACTACGTCCGTGGCCACTTCACTCGCGGGCTCAACGAGATAGCTGACCGCACCGGTTGGGACACTGGTTCGCGCTTTGCTCCCTATGCACCAATTATTCGTTGGGCCGTAGTTGTAATTTGGTTGGCAGTCCTACTGAGCGGCAACTACCTGGGTAGTTTCAGTGGCATTCTGTTCACCCTATTCATGGCAGGTATTTGGACCGGCTTGGAAATTCTTATTCGCGCTCGGACCACCATCGAAGTAGTTGTTCTCGAGCAGAATCTTGAGACTGAGGTCCCTGATCAAGCCTAAGTTCCATGAGGAATTTATAAGCTGCACCAACTTCACGTCCCGGACCAATTCCCAGAATCTCCATGATTTCGGCGCCGTCAAGGTCGGGGCGTAGTGCATCTAGTTCCTCTTGTTCCTGCAGCTGAACTATGCGCTCTTCTAAACTGTCATAGGCAGCCTGCAAGGCAGCCGCTCTGCGTTTATTCCGGGTTGTCGAGTCGGCACGCGTGAGTTTGTGGAGTCGGCTCAATTGTGTTCCAGCATCACGAACGTACCTGCGAACAGCAGAATCAGTCCATTCACCCGTTCCATATCCATGGAAACGTAAATGCAACTCAACCAATAACGACACCTCATCGATCTGTTCGTTACTAAACCGGAGTGCCTTCATGCGCTTCTTTGTCATGCGCGCGCCGACAACTTCGTGGTGGTGAAAAGAGACTCCACCATCGGCCTCAAATTTTCGGGTTTTAGGTTTACCGATGTCGTGTAAGAGTGCTGCCAGTCGAAGGATTAGGTCGTTTGGGAGTTGTGGTTCGTGGCTTGTTTCTAGGGCAATTGCCTGCTCAAGAACTTTGAGCGTGTGTTCGTATACATCTTTATGGTGGTGGTGTTCGTCTTTCTCGAGTTGTAGGAGCGGCAACTCCGGCAGCACAAATTCAGCCAATCCTGTTTCCACCAAGACCGTTAACCCAACCCGAGGGTGCTCCGACATAATTATTTTGATGAGTTCTTCGCGGATCCGCTCGGCTGAAACAATCTCAAGCCGGGAAGCCATTTCACGCATCGCGTCAATAACGTCCGGTGCGATCGAGAACTGTAGTTGGGATGCGAAACGTGCTGCCCGCATCATGCGCAGGGGGTCATCGGAAAAAGACTGTGCTGCTGTCAATGGAGTCGATAAGATCTTGTCTTCCAAGTCCTGCAGCCCGTTAAAGAGGTCAACAAATTCCAAAGTCGGAAGAGTGAGCGCCATGGCGTTGACCGTGAAGTCACGGCGACCAAGATCCGCGGCTAATTCCGTTCCAAATTCAACGTCGGGCTTTCGAGAGTCCGCGGTGTAATTTTCACTTCGATAGGTAGTGATCTCGATTTGCCGGCTGTCCTTGCTGGCACTTATCGTGCCAAAGGCAATTCCTGTGTCCCACGTATTTTCCGCCCACGAGTCTAAAAGCCGTTTAATGTCGGCTGGGTGCGCGCTGGTTGTGAAGTCAAGGTCGGAAAGTGGGGACGTGCGGCCTAGAAATGCATCCCGGACCGGGCCTCCAACTAATGCAAGTTCAAAGCCGGCATTGTCAAAAATAGTGCCCAATTCAAAGAGCAGACCGGCAACGGGGGCCAGGCTCTTAAGTGCTCGGCGCTGCAATGAAGTGGACACGGCA
>DKME01000120.1 GCA_002469525.1 Actinobacteria bacterium UBA7422 | reverse complement strand
TCCAACCAATCATCGTTGCCCCAGCCCAGAGAGTGCATAGCCGCTTTCGCAACAAGGTCATGCCCACTGGGATTGAGGTGAAGCCGATCTGCGTCCCAGAATCGAGGGTCATCGAAATTTTCAAGATCCCAGAAATCCACTAAGTAGCAGTCATACGCCTTCGCGATAGCCACAGTTGCTGATCGAAGCCCAGCGAATCTATGCCCGATCATGCCGAGCAATTTTGAGGTTCGGGCCGGGTTACCGAATGCAAAGAGAAGCACGTCATGCCCGCCGGAGCGAAGTTCGCGGACCGCTCGCTCAATTTCAGTGGCCTTCACATTTAGATCAAATGAGCTACGCATTGCGTCGTTTATTCCCCCGGCGAAAGACACTAGCTCCGGATTCAGGTCAAGGGCCCGAGGAATTTGCTCGCTGAGCATTTCAGGTAGTTTTCGGCCGCGGATTGCCAAGTTTGCGTACTTGAGGGGCGAGTCCGGTGTGCAGTACGTGTCGGCGAGCGTTGCGGCCAGACGGTCTGCCCAACCGTGGTAATTTCCATTGACACCGGGGTCAGCAACACCCTCGGTGAAACTGTCACCAACTCCAACAAATGATGCCCACTTTTTAGCTTGCGTCTGAATCATCTGGATGGCTCCCCGCTTAGAACATTTTTCTTGTGATTAACCGCATGAAAAGACCCGGCCGCCGAAGGCTTCCCCTCCCGCGACGACCGGGTTAACGCAACAATAGTGGGTATCATTCAGGAGGGTCGAGCAGGACACGAATTTGTTCCCAAAGATCGCCCTCGTGGTCGAGAACCAGCCCTAGTTTCTGAGCACTTGTTACTTGCGAGATGCTTGAGCCAGAGCTTGGCCCGCCTTGCGGTACCAAGCGATCAACGCAACCACCCCAATCCCAATTTGCGGGATAAAACTCGCGGCCCGCCACACCAGGTCAGCAGCCGTGGCCGCACCAGTAGATGCACCGAAACCAACCAGTAGTGCGATAAGGGCTGCATCAACCGTACCCAATCCCCCCGGTGTAATCGGAATCATTAGCCCGATCTGAGCAATCGCAAACGCGGCAAATGCCGCGGCGAATGAAGTTCCGGCACTATCCCAACCCTCAACCCCCCGCAATGCGACATAAAGAATCAAAAACTGAGTGAACGAGACGGCAATTTGAGCTGCCGTAAGCGCACCCCATCTTTTTTTGAGAACTTCATACATATCTGCCCGAAACTTCACGATCGGCGCTTGCAGATCAATTGTCGCTAATGCCTTAATACGCTTTCGCAGTGGTTTAATCAAGCGATTCGCGAACGCGCCAATTTTGACTGCCAATGATTCAGACCTCATGACGAGCACAAAAACAGAAACGACGGCGACCAAAATCCCAATTCCGAGCAGTCCGGTCAGTGCGTGTGCGTCGCCACCGAGCCCGAAGATAGTGATTGCCACTACACCGAGAACCGGGAAAAACAGTGTGACAAAGGTGCTCCACAATCCGACCGCCGTGATTGCCGCAGTAGCGCTGGTCCCAGCCACCCCGAATGTGCTGAGCATGCCGAACTGAACCGCCAAGCCGACTGCTCCTCCACCTGGCACACCGTTACTAATGGCAAATGCAGCCTGATTCACCTGCTGTGAACGCCAGTACTTGAGCCCTGGAGTTGCCGCCATAAATGGAAGGCCATACGTCAACAAGTAGAGCAACACACATGCGACGATCAAAACAATCGCGAGGGAACTCATTGCCTTGAGTGCGGTCAATGCATCGGAGTAACTCCCGATTTGAGGGATTACTTTCCAAAAAATAATAACTATAAAAACCAAACCAACTAACCCCAGAATGATGGATTTCTTTTTATCAAGCCCACCGGGATTATTCGACTTTTGAGGTTCACTCGCATTTGACTCCACCACCGTACTGTGCCACAAGTTCGGCAATTTTTTGGCGACATGGGGGTGACGTCACAACTGTACGGGGCATTGGGCAGGATGTCGCCATGCGGCTTGATCACATCTCTTATGCCTGTCAAAGTAGCGAACTCGCTGACGTTGTCCAACGGATCGGGGTTGACCTTGGAAATACCTTCGTAGACGGTGGGCGTCACCCTTCTTTTGGCACACGCAATTTCACTTTGCCGCTCGCACATGGTGTCTATATCGAAGTTGTTAGTGCACTGGATCACCCTTCTGCACAAAATGCACCATTCGGTCGAGCCGTCGCTGCTCGAGCCGAGGCTGGCGGTGGCTGGATGTCTTGGGTTGTGGCCACGGAAGATATGGGCCCCGCAGAGAAAGTCATTGGCCGCCCGGCAGCACCTGGGCGTCGTATCCGCCCTGATGGCGTGGATCTTCACTGGCGCCAACTGGGCGTCTTAGACACCATGGAGCATCCTCAATCACCATTCTTTGTCCAGTGGGACACTCCACGAGAGCACCATCCTGCTTTTGGCGGAGAACGAACCGGAATCAAGGTGTTGGGCATTGAAATCAATTGTCCCACCCAGGATCTGGGCCCAATGGCTGCGCAACTCTCCCCTCTGACCAATTTAATTACCTGGATCAATGACCCAGAAGCCGGTGATTTCGGCGTGAATGCCGTTACCTTTGAAACACCGCACGGCCACGTACGAATCGACTAGTAAGGAAACTGATGTCCAGTCCCGCCCCCACGACTGATGGAGTACCAGATACCTTAAAAACCGCGGCAGGACTCATCTGGCGCCTTTTAGTTATTCTTGCGGGTTTCGCCGTGATTGTTGTCGGCTTAGGCGCGATCTTTCCCGTTGTATTCGCACTCTTTTTCGCCATGCTAGTTACCGCTTGGACCCAACCGGTCATGAATCTACTTCACAAGGTCTTGCCCAAAGTGCTCTCGATGATCTTGGCACTAATCCTTATTACATCGGCAATTTTTGCGATTCTTTTCGTCGTTATTTCATCTTCGGTGGCTGAGGGGCCAAAATTACTCTCTAGCTTGACGGCGGGGCTCAGTGAAATCGAGAAATGGCTCCAAAACGGTCCGCTCAAACTCAGTGATGACAATTTGTCGAACTTGCTGTCACAAGCGCAAACCCTCGCGGAGACCGCCGCCAAAGGAATTGCAGTGGGCCTTTTGGACTCGTTGGGTTCGATCGGAACCCTAGTGATTGCTGGCTCAGTGTTCATTTTCGGAGTGATTTTCTTCCTGCTAACTCCCAACAAGATTTGGGATTGGTTCGTCGGCTGGCTTCCAGAAAGAGTTGAGGAACCGGTTAATATTTCGGGTCGTTTGGCTTGGGGTTCGATTTCCGGCTACACGCGTGGCATTGTTGTGATTGCTTTCGCAGACTCCGTACTCGTCTTCATTGGTTTGACTATCTTGCAAGTACCACTGGCTCCCGCACTGGCAGCGGTCGTCTTCCTAGGTGCATTTATCCCCGTTATTGGAGCTCCAATTGCCACGTTCTTTGCCGCCGTCGTGGCTCTGGCCGAACGCGGACCGGTAATTGCTCTGCTTGTTATTGTCCTGACCGTAATCGTGGGGTCATTTGATGGCGATGTTCTTCAACCACTAGTCATGGGCAAGGCGGTTAATCTGCACCCACTCGCCATCATCTTGGCAATCGCCGCAGGCAGTATTGCCCTGGGCATCGTTGGGGCACTCATAGCAGTTCCCATTGCGGGTGGTGTTTATTCGGTGGCCAAATATCTCACCGGGCGCGATCCTGAGCACCCGTTTCCTACTACTGAACCTTTCACGCCGAGTACAACGAGTTCTTAAAGGCCAATATGGCTTATAAGTCCTATCGGGCTGATCTAGTTAGCTGCGAGCATTGATGTTGTCAATTGGAAGGTCATTGCCAGCGGCGACACAATAACGTTCAATCCGTTCCGATGACAGATTGAGCCGCTTCAGCGATTTTGCAGTAATTCCGTCGGTCCCCTTTTTGGGGTTTGCCTTATTGACATTGTTCTGAATCCGCTCAGCATTGGCCAACGCCTTAGCTGGCAGCTCTCCCCCGATCACGGCTGAATCAATCGAGACCACCATGAGATCGGTATCGGACTGAAGTTCAGTGAGCAGGGCTTTTTTTTGCTTCTTGGTCAGTGCTGTTGTGTCACCATTTATTTGGGAGCGAATCAGGTCGAGTGCAAAGTAGTCATCACATGCGTCTTGAGCCAAAACGGCAATTACCTCGATGGCTTCCGTCGGAGCCGGGGTCACCGTTGGGGTCACCTCAGATTCCGCGCTGCTTGAACAGCCTGCAAGTATGAGTGAGGCGCCAAGTGCTACAAGTCCAACTGTCGCTATTTTCCTGCGCATGATCGTGCTCCTAAGGCCGAGATTCAAGTGACCCTCACCCTACGCCACCGAACCAGCACCTTCGGGGATATTTGGCCTAACTCAGTAAAGAAATTTCTTCCCGCTGAGTTTCCCAGTTACTGGGAAACTCTGCGGCGGGTTTTCCGCCCTAAATTCGCATCGTGCGGGAGACCAAAACTAACGGCTAACCCCGATGCGACGAATCCAGCCGCAACAGCTGCCGTGATTTGGGCAGCGGTTGTGTACGCACTCTTGGCCTCGGCCACGTATCTTTCCATTCCTGGCTTCTGTTCAAGGGCCACGATCGCTTGACCGGCGGTCTTATCGACTTGTTCAACCAAGGCTGCCTGTTGCTTGGGCGAGAGAGAACTGTCTTTCGCGAGGTCGTTGGTAAGCCCACTTGCCAGGGCCCCGAAAAGGACCGTTCCCAAAATTGCCGCACCCAGTGCCGAACCAACTTGTCTAAATGTTGACGTCATTGCGGAGGCTTGACCGCTTTGAACACTGGGAATGTCTTGCAATACAACGTTCGTCAACTGAGCGGATGCAAATCCAAGTCCCAGGCCATACACGATCAGAGCGAAGACAAGCCACCATGGAGAACGGTCAACTGAAAGTGTTAAACCGATAAGTGCAATACCTGCCACTTCCAGTCCCATGCCTAGTCGGATCACTCGAGTCGGTCCAAGTAACGCTGCAACATGTCGTGCGGCCCCACCTGAGACCAACGTGCCGATCGCAAGAGTTGCCAAGATGACGCCGGTTGTAAGCGGGTCAGTGCCATGAACTGATTGCATCCACAGCGGCAATACAAACAGAATTCCGAACTCTCCCAAGCTAACAACCAGTGCAACAACGTTTCCGTAGCCGTAACGGCGGATTCCGAAAAGATGGAAGTCAACCAAGGTCGGTGACCCTACTTTGATCAAGTGCCGTTCCCACACCCCAAAACTTAAAAGCAAAAATACCCCTGCAGCAATCGCGAATGGAACAATGGAAAGACCGCCCTCGCTAAGTTCCAGCGGGCCGAGTGTGAACGAATTGATTGCAACCCACCAACCATATGACTGACCCTCAATCAAGCCAAAGACAATCAGTGCCAATCCCGCGGCGGTCATTACGATTCCCACCGGGTCGTAACCTGATACTCGTTTTCCCTTGCTTTCGGGAACCGTTTTGATAACGAGAATAGCGGCCACAATTCCAACGGGGATATTGATGAGAAATGCCCAGCGCCAGCTGAAGTCTTGCGCCAACCAACCACCTAGGAGAGGACCTAGCCCAGCGGCTCCTCCGAACACCGCACCCCATAGCCCGAAGGCTGCGGCTCGTTGTTTACCGGTAAATAACACGTTAATAACAGCGATTGAAGACGGCATCATCATGGCCGCGCCGGTCGCCTGCAAAGCCCTCGAAGCAATCAAAAATGAAGGATCTTGGGCCGTTCCACTTGCCAGTGAGCCCAGCAGGAAGACGCCAATGCCAGCAAGGAAAAGTAGACGCCGGCCAAAACGATCTGACATCAATCCGACCGTGATCAGCAGCGAAGCAAAAATAAGTGAGTAAATGGAGTTAACCCACTGTGCGTCGGTCTGCGTAAGTCCAATGTCAGTCACCATGTCCGGCAGCAGGACATTCACGACACTGCCATCAATAATGATCATGCTCAATCCGATGAGTAAAGAACTCAAAGCCCACCATGGGTGGGCCACCTTCGGACTGTCAATGGATTCTTGTGCAACTGACACGGACGGGTCCTTAAATTGAGTGGGTTTGAATTTGTCGCACAACAAAGATGGGGCAACCCAGTTGCCTGAGATCACCCCACCATTGAGTTAGATACCTCGCTAACGCGACTTTTTAGCTGCAGCCGGACGTGCTCCCGCAACCTTCGCACACGTAGCAACTGCCTGCGGGACGCATCTTGATCCCACAGGTCATGCAGAGAGGGGCATCTGATGCGGTACCCGTGATCGCTTCAAGCAATTCCGCACTTGAGTGAACCTCCCCAACCTGCGCAACCGGAGCCACTACTGCAATGTCGAGTTCCTCAGCATTGGTTGATAGGTCAACGGCCGGTGCTGGTGAGTAGTTCTGTTGCACTGTTGCAGCGCGTTCATCCGCGGTGAAGATTCCCAGTGCTTCCCGCTGTTCAAATGAAAGGTGATCCAATGCCAGACGACGGAAGATGTAGTCCATCATGGATTGGGAGATACGGATATCGGGATCATCGGTCATGCCTGCTGGTTCAAACCGCATGTTGACAAACTTGTTGACGAATGCTTCCAACGGCACGCCGTATTGCAGTGCGATGCTAATTGCAATGGAGAACGCATCCATTACTCCGGCAAGGGTTGAACCTTGCTTTCCGAGTTTAAGGAACACTTCCCCGAGTTGCCCGTCGTCGTAGCTGCCCGCGGTCATGTAACCCTCTGCACCTGCAACCGAGAAAGACGTGGTTTGGCTTGGTCGTGATTTTGGCAGTCGGCGACGCACCGGGTTCTCAGCGGCAACAACCGGAGCAACGGGTGTATCCGTCTTCTTGGCCTTGGCATCACTGAGGGGTTGTCCTACTTTGCAGTTATCCCGGTAGATCGCAAGTGCCTTGATGCCCTGCTTCCAACCCTGGAAGTAGATCTCTTCCACTTCTTCGATTGTGGCGTCTTCTGGCATGTTGACCGTCTTGCTGATCGCTCCTGAGATAAATGGCTGCACTGCCGCCATCATGCGCACATGACCCATAGGTGTGATTGAGCGGGCACCCATAGCTGTGTCAAATATCGCATAATGTTCTAGCTTGAGACCTGGCGCGTCAATGACATGTCCGTTTTCACCGATGAACTCGATAATCGCCTCAACGGTTTCTTCAGCGTAACCGAGTTTGCGCAAGGCACGTGGAATCGTCTGGTTCACGATTTGCATTGAACCGCCCCCCACGAGTTTCTTGAACTTAACGAGGGAGAAGTCAGGCTCAATGCCGGTGGTGTCGCAGTCCATCATGAAACCAATTGTTCCTGTTGGAGCCAAAACCGAGGCTTGCGCATTTCTCCAACCATTCGCTTCACCAGTAGTGAGTGCCTCTTCCCAGACCTTTACCGCAAGAGCCGTGACGTCACCGTCAAGGTTGCTGAATCGACGAATGTTGTCATTGGCTGCGGCATGCTTACGCATTACTCGTTTGTGAGCGTACTCATTACGTGCATAACCTTCATACGGTCCAACAATTCCGGCAAGTTCAGCGCTTCGCTTGTAAGCGGTGCCGGTCATGAGTGAGGTAATTCCTGCTGCAAATGCTCGACCGGCTTCGGAGTCATATGGCAAGCTCGTTGCCATGAGGAGAGCTCCGAGGTTCGCGTATCCAATGCCCAGTTGCCGGTAGCGACGTGTGGTGTCACCGATTGGCAGGGTTGGGAAGTCAGCGAAGCAGATCGAAATATCCATTGCCGTGATAACTATTTCAACAGCCTTGGCAAATCCTTCAGCGTCAAAAGTGTCATCCTCTTTCAGGAATTTAAGCAAATTAAGGCTGGCGAGATTGCATGACGAGTTGTCCAAGCTCATGTACTCCGAACATGGGTTGGAAGCGTTGATCCGACCCGTTTCAGGGTTGGTATGCCAGTCGTTAATTGTGTCGTCGTATTGGATACCGGGATCTGCGCAGGCCCAGGCTGCCTGAGTCATTTTGCGGAAGAGCTCCCTCGCATCAATGCTTTCAATTACAGCGCCGTCTGTTCGAGATGTCAATCCGAATGTTTCCCCATTTTCGACCGCTGACATGAACAGGTCCGAAACGCGAACTGAGTTATTGGCATTCTGGTATTGAACGCTTGAGATGTCTGATCCACCGAGATCCATGTCGTAGCCTGCGTCACGCAGAACCCGAATTTTGTCCTCTTCGCGCACCTTGGTCTCAATGAACTCTTCGATATCAGGATGATCGACGTCAAGGACAACCATCTTCGCGGCGCGACGGGTCGCTCCCCCGGACTTGATTGTTCCAGCTGATGCATCGGCACCGCGCATGAACGAAACAGGACCCGATGCAGTGCCCCCAGATGAACGCAAAAGTTCTTTACTGGAACGAATCCTTGACAGGTTCAGTCCCGCTCCGGATCCGCCCTTAAAGATCATGCCCTCTTCGCGGTACCAGTTGAGAATGGAATCCATTGTGTCGTCAACACTCAGGATGAAACAGGCACTGACCTGCTGTGGAGCGGTTGTCCCCACGTTGAACCACACGGGCGAATTGAATGAGAAAACTTGGTTGAGCAACATGTAGGTGAGTTCGTGCTCAAAAATTTCTGCATCCTGATCTGTGCGGAAGTATCCGTTTTCGCGACCCGCCTTGGTGTATGTCAGAACGACTCGGTCAATGAGCTGTTTCAGGCTCCACTCACGATTGTCGGCTCCTACCGCTCCACGAAAGTACTTGGTGGTGACGATGGTCGAGGCATTCACTGTCCAGAAGTCGGGATATTCGACACCGCGCTGTTCAAAGACAACCTCACCAGTCTTCCAGTTGTTTTGCAGAACGTCACGCCGCTCCCATGTCACTTCCTCGTACGGGTGAACACCTTCGGTGGTGAACAGCCGCTGCATATGCAGCCCTGGTCCACTAAGGGTGTTATGAATGAAATCCTCTTTCGAAGTGATCACGGGGGCTTCTGGTGCCTGTGTCATGGTCGTGCCTTTCTGGATTGTTGTCATGCCCTGCGCAGGTGTACCTGTCTGGGGCGGCTTCCGGGAAGTTTCGTTTTTCGATTCAGTATTTACTTGTTGTAAGGAATTCAATTGTTGTAGGCAACTAGGTGTTGGTTCGTGAAATTTGGACCGGTTCTCTTCCTGTGGGTTCACCTTCGGCTCGAAGGAGGGCAATCTCGGCTTCAAAATCTTCGAGGGTGTCAAATGATCGATATACCGAAGCGAAACGAAGGTAGGCCACTTCATCGAGTTCGCGGAGTGGCGCCAAAATGGCAAGTCCCACTTCCTGGGCAGGGATTTCACTATTGCCGGTGGCCCGGAGAAAATCTTCGACGCGTTGTGCAAGTAGTGCAAGATGATCATCGGATACGGGCCTTCCTTGGCATGCCTTTTTGACTCCACTGACTACTTTGCTCCGATTGAATGGTTCACTGACACCGCTACGCTTCACAACAGCCAAAGCCGCAACCTCCGACGTGGTGAAACGCCTCCCACATTGCCCGCACTCGCGGCGGCGACGAATGGCAAGCCCCTCCTCAATTGTGCGTGAATCAATTACTCTGGAGTCTTCCTCACGGCAAAACGGGCACTTCATGACTTGGGTAACTCCTTTCTTTCATTGACTTACGCACCATGTGTCACTTAGTCCACTTGCGTAACATCCGTGAGGAGTTGTATCTCCTCTGTGGATTACCTGTGGACGATTTGCAACCAACCTGTGTGTTTTCGCCACATCCTGTGTATAACCAAAACACAACCTGTGGACAAACACTAAGGTCTTACTACTACATCTAGGGGTATGAATCTAATGGATCTCATCGGGTTATGCAACCTATTCGCACCGGCGTGTTGCTACATTGCTGGTGGAATCTGCCCATGAATGCGATTAAGTGCATCCACGGTGAATTTTGTACGTGTAACGAGTCCTCTATGCGCATAGTGAAGGGGGCCAGACATGGGAATTTTTGCCTGCTTTGCCTTACCCGCCCACGCTAGAACACTGACGTTGCCCCGCTTGGAAGCGATCTTGGCAAGTGTTTTGTTAAACCAGGCTTGTTTTGATTTGCTGAATCGATCCCCATTTCCCCCGTAGAGGTTGACCCAGAGCACGGATCTCTTGGGTCCTAACTGATCGAGTATTTTCTCTATTCGAGTTTTGGTCGTCGCCGTGTCAATCCAACGCATGTCGTTGGTGCCCAAAGCAACTATCACTATTTCTGGCAACCCAACCCACGCCCGCTGGGCTCGAATCTGCTGCATACCCCAGTCAATTCGCTTCCCGCCAAAACATCTGATTGTTGGATTCCAGCCGGAGCGTTTAAGTGACTTAGTCAACATTTGTCGTGAATCCCTTGTCAATGAATCCCCAATTACCAACACTCTCCGGCCCACACCTGGCCCTTTAGAACTGACCTTGTCATAGGAGATCGGTGCACTACAAGCTCGCGAATCACCTCTTGTGCTCCAGCTCGGATCCGACTGCGCCGCCCATGTTGGGGTAACAAAAAACCCCAATAAAAGAGTCCCCAGGATTGACAACATCACGCCAGTACGAAATCTACGTTTGAGCACCGTTCCACCCTAAAAGACTCCTCCAACTCAACTGGAGAGGGGGACTATTAGCGACTGTCCGGGGAAGACGTGCGCTGCACCTAGGTCATTTAATTCTCTAATCCGCAGGACTAAATCCCGAGGGTCAGAACCGGGATCAACGCTCTGGGCAATTGACCACAGATTCTCACCTGGCTGAACAACCACCACCGCCGTCGCCGCTCCGTCGGTTTGAGCAGAAGCATCTGCCGTTCCACTACCGAGAACAACCCAGACGAAAAGTGCCAGAAATGTCAATGTTAATCCAAGGACAATACGACCTCTAGTCGTGAGGACTACGGCTGTATTCGGTGAACCATGAACGAAATGAGGCGTGCCTAATGGGGCATCGTATGAGCGGGCTGACGTTGTACGGGCTGACGTTGTAGGTGTGTAAGCATTCATTGGGGAAGCCTTTCGGTTATTCGAACTAATGTACGATTTATAGCATCATGCTCGCGACACGTCCAGCATATTTCGAACATGTGTTTGATTCGTGTCGCGCTGTGAGCTAACCTGACTACACCAGAAGGGTCTGACATTCCCGTGAAGTCTTTGGTCATGAGGCCCAGTCACCGCACGCACCACAGGAATACACATACGACATAGAAGCAGCGCATCGAATAGGAGTAACAATGGCCGGTCGAATTCACAAGCCCGCACAATCCTCAACACCGAGTGTTGTCACACAATTGCACGATCCGACACGTAGTGAACTCACTGATCGGCAACGCGCGATACTTTCGATGATCCGCGAGACCACTGCGCAACGGGGATATCCGCCCAGTGTCCGTGAAATTGGCGAGTCGGTGGGCCTGACCAGTCCGAGCTCGGTCGCTCATCAACTCAAGAATCTGCAACGCGCCGGCTACCTGCGCATTGATCCCAATCGCCCCCGGGCTCTTGTCTTGGCACCGGACACACATTCACATATGGACACGGGATCCGACCCAGACATACGACACGACCAAGCCCGATCGCATGATTCAATGACCCAAGTTCCAGTACTCGGTCGAATTGCAGCTGGTAATCCGATTGTGGCGGAGCAGTCTGTTGAAGCAATGTTGCCGCTTCCGACTGATCTCGTCGGGCACGGTGAACTATTTAGTCTGAAAGTTGTTGGCGACTCAATGATCGATGCAGCGATATGTGACGGCGACTGGGTTGTGATCAGGCGTCAACCAAGCTGTGAAAATGGGGATATCGTTGCCGCGCTGCTCGACGATGAAGCCACCGTAAAGACGTTCACGCAAAGAGATGGACACGTGTGGCTCATGCCCCACAACCCGGCATTCACGCCGATCTTAGGTGACCACGCACAGATTCTCGGTAAAGTTGTCTCGGTGCTGCGTAAGTTGTAACCATTGCCACTTAGGTCTAATGGACGTGGCCCTTAGCCTTGACCTTCCCATTCTTCTGATTCACCTCGAAGTCTTTGTAGCGAACTCATTGCAGTAGTTCGATCTGTCGTAAACCACATGGGCGGCATACTTTTTCGCAAGCTTGTTCCGTACCCGGAGTTTGCAAGTCGTGAGTCCAGTACGCTGACAACCCCTTTATCTGTTCCCGTCCGAATGAGTCTTCCGGACGCCTGGGCGAGCAGCAAACCGGCCCGTGGGAGTGTGACGGACTGAAATCCTGATCCGCCTGATTCGTCGACCCGTGCTGAGCGAGCCGACATAACCGGGTCATCAGGTCTGGGAAAAGGAATACGATCAATGATCACCTGGATACAGGAATCGCCGGGGATATCGACTCCCTGCCACAACGAGAGCGTGCCAATCAGTGTTGACTCCCGATCGGCCGCAAAACGTTCAACGAGCAACGACACCGACTCACCTTTTTTCTGAACGTGCACGGGCGTATCGCAACGAACCCGAAGGTACTCAGCTGCTTTGTCAACGGCCCTCCATGACGAACACAAAATCAAAGTTCGTCCGCCGGCGGCCTCCACGAGTTCACCCATGACATCAAGGCTTGTCATGTCTAGACCGTCACGACCCGGTGGCGGGAGATCCGCTGCAACGTAAAGGATCCCCTGCTGGCCGTAATCAAATGGCGAGCCCACATCAATTGCTTCGGTTCTCTTATCTGAATCAAGGCCCAGCGCGGAAGTAATGGAGTCGAAGTTCCCACTGGTAGTCAGTGTCGCACTCGTCACCACGGCAAATTTTTCAGCAAAGAGCCTGTCGCGCAACAGGTGAGCCACGCTTAATGGCGCACTGTGCAAGGTCGGAGGCTTTCCATCATGATCAATCCACAGCACCGAATCATTGCCCTGGGAAATAAGCGTGCCCGCATAGTCGTGTAGTTCTTCTAATCCGCCGCGAGCCCGCTGATTTCGCGCCGCAACATCGGGGTCCTCGCCCTTTTGGGGAGACATTTCAGAGATACCCGCGTGGCTCGAATCCCGAATAAGGGTGAGGGCTAGGAGTAACTCCGAATCGAGAAACTTTAATCGAGTCAGGCCACTCGTAGGGTCGGAAGCACCCAACAGCGCGTCTTCAAAGGACGATTGTGCGTCCACCATGAGATCCATGGTGCGATCGCTGACCTGGGAATTGACACGCGATACGGCCCTATCAACTGAAGCCGCATTGAGTTCAATGGTGATTGCACCGGTAGCCCTGTCAACGATCTCGTGTCCTTCATCGATCACAACGATGTCGTGCTCTGGCAAGATCGGGATGCCTTCCACGACATCAATTGCGAGCAAGGCGTGATTTGTAACAACTATGTGAGCCGACTGTGCCTGCAATCTGCGCTGAGCGGTGAAACAATCCTCTCCAAATGCACACTTGGACTCCCCCACGCATTCCCGCCGATTGACAGAAAAAGCTCGCCACACCCGTGGATCAATGTCGTCCCCGAAATCGTCCTTGTCCCCGGACTCCGTCTCCTCTGCCCACGCGCGCACGGCTACAGCTTGATCACCCAAAAACCCCCTGCTGACGTCAAAGAGCGCCTCCCCCTCAGGATCGGGGATAGAAGAATGCAATTTCTGAAGACACACATAGTTGTTTCGGCCTTTAAGCACAGCAAACGTCAGGTCGATTCCGTATATTGATTTAACGGTTGAAGCAAGCAACGGAAGGTCCTTTTCCATGAGCTGCCGCTGCAAGGCAATTGTCGCCGTTGACACCACAACGGTGCTGCCACCTTCGCTGAGCGCGTGGGCAGCCGCAGGCACCAAATAGCCGAGGGACTTTCCGGTGCCAGTACCCGCTTGAATTATTCGGTGGCCCCCAGCCTCAAGTCCCTCAACGATTGTCGCCACCATGTTCTGTTGACCCACTCGCTCTGTCCCATTAAAGGCTTGTACTGTCTTGAGAAGCAATTCCTGTGGATCAATGTCAACCGGCACGCAGAAATCCTTGACTTTCGATTTCTGCTGCCAGTGCCGGCGGTACTAACGCACTAACATCGCTGCCCGCTTCAACGTGGCAGATACTGATGTGCTCACCAGATTCATGAATCCGTGAAATCAAGTCTCCTCTGCTGTAGGGAATCGTGACATTTATTGAGATCAGATTTTGCGGCAGCGCGCCGTCAATACGGTTAAGTAAGTCTTCAAGCCCAGCACCCGTCGCGGCGCTAATCACGATCGAATCTGGGAATGAACCCTGAATGGAAGTTATATCCAGGGGATCTGCGATGTCACTTTTATTTATCGCGATCAACTCGGGAATATCCCCAGCGCCAATTTCATTCAACACTTCTCGAACCGCAGAGATTTGGCCGAATGGATCCTCATCTGATCCGTCGACCACGTGAACGATCAACGTTGCTTCTTGCACTTCTGTTAACGTCGATCTAAACGCCTCGACTAGGTCATGTGGCAGGTGTCGCACGAATCCAACAGTGTCTGCCAGAGTGAATTCCTTGCCACTTGGTGCCTTGATTTTGCGCACCGTTGGGTCAAGAGTTGCAAAGAGTGCATCCTGAACAAGTACTCCCGCTCCTGTTAGTGCATTAAGAACACTTGACTTACCTGCGTTTGTATAACCCGCCAGAGCGACCGTGGAGATCCCTGATGCTTCGCGTGCGCTTCTCTGGGTTCGACGGGTGGCTTCAAGTGACCTGAGTTCCCGGCGCAATTTTGTCATTTGAGCCCGAATACGGCGTCTATCAGTCTCAATCTTTGTTTCCCCCGGACCGCGGGTCCCCACACCTCCACTGACACCCGCGCGGCCACCAGCCTGACGGCTAAGAGACTCACCCCAACCACGCAATCTAGGGAGCAAATATTGCATCTGAGCCAATGAAACTTGTGCTTTACCCTCCCGACTTCTCGCGTGCTGGGCAAAAATATCCAAAATCAGCCAGGTTCGATCAACGACTTTCACTTTTACAATATTTTCCAGTTGCCGCAGTTGACCCGGCGTCAGTTCACCGTCACAGATCACCGTGTCTGCTCCCGTTTCTGCCACGATCAACGCAAGCTCCTTGACTTTGCCTGAACCTAGATAGGTGGCTGAATCTGGGGCATCTCGCCGCTGGATTACTCCGTCAACAACCTCTGATCCTGCCGTTTCTGCCAACAGCGCTAATTCGCGAAGTGAACGCTCAGCGTGAACACTGGTTCCGCTGGTCCAGACACCGGCGAGAACCACTCGTTCCAGTCTGATTTGCCGGTACTCAACTTCGGTTATGTCCTTTAGCTCAGTGGAGAGCCCAGCTACCCGCTTGAGACCTTGTCTTTGTTCAAGTTCAAGACTGACGTTGATGTCTTGGCCCGGGTTTGAGTCACTCACGGACTAAGTATCACAGATACAGCTCACAAGACACAGTCACAGAAAAAGCTGTGGAGGGTTGATCGTTCTCGTCCCAATATTGAATCACTGCTTGAAGTTCATTACTTGAGGTTNNCACTAAAACCATTGCGAAGGCGCCGGCTCTGTATTTCGATAAATATGTTTAGTTTCCAAATATTCGTGGAAACCCGTTGGCCCTAACTCCCTACCCACGCCTGACTGCTTAAAGCCACCCCATTCCGCTTGGGGTAGATATGGATGGAAGTCATTGATCCAGATCGTTCCATGTCGCAGCGAATGCGCTACTCGTTGGGCTCGTCCAGCATCTTGCGTCCACACAGCGCCGGCTAGACCGTAAATCGTATTGTTAGCGATCTCGATTGCTTCCTGTTCACTGTCAAAAGTCTCTACAGTGAGAACCGGACCAAATGATTCATCTTGGACACACTGCATGCCCGCATCACAATTGTCGAGTATGGTCGGTGGAAAGAAGAAACCATTTCGTAAATCGATGTCTTCTATGACTGACCCACCACAACGGATAACTGCTCCTTCGGCGACTCCCATGTTGACGTATGCCGCGACTTTGTCCAAGTGCGACTGTGAGATCAATGCGCCGGTTTGAGCTTCAGGGTCAAATGGCCCACCCATCCGAATATTTTTGGCTCGCTCCACAAGTTCTGTCACGAATTTATCCTTGATTGATTTTTCGATGATCAACCGCGAACCAGCAGAGCACACCTGGCCTGAATGAAGGAAAATGGCCGTGAGCGCGTTGTCCAATGCCGCTTCGTAATCACAGTCGGCAAAGACAACATTGGGATTTTTCCCTCCCAATTCCAAAGCAACTTTCTTGACCGTACCTGCCGCCGAAGCCATAACCTTCTTACCTGTTTCCAGACCGCCCGTAAATGACACCATGTCTACTCGCGGGTCTGAAGTGAGTGCATTGCCTACATCTGAGCCGCTACCGAGCAACAGATTCCCCACACCGGACGGTAGTTCAACTGTTTCGAGTATTTGCATCAAAATAATTGAGGTATGCGGGGTAAGTTCACTTGGCTTGAGTACAAATGAGCATCCGGCGGCCAGGGCTGGGGCCACTTTCCACGCAGCTTGGAGCAATGGGTAATTCCAGGGGGTGATTAATACACAAACTCCCACAGGCTCGTAAACAACCTGTGAGTCAATGTGTGACATATCGGTTTCCACTACTCGGCCGGTTGATGTACCGGCCAAGTCCGCAAAGTACCGGAAACATTTGACAACATCGTCGACGTCGTATTCAGCCTCCACATGCCTCTTGCCCGTATCAAGTGCTTCGGCAAGGGCAATTTCTGCCCGCCGTTCTTCGAGCTTGTCGGCCACCCTATTTAACAGAGCGCTGCGCTCCGCGGGTGACGTTTTCGCCCACGAGGGCCAGTTGCGCACAGCGGAACTGATGGCAGCTCGGGCATCGATTTCAGAACTCTCAGAAACAATTCCTACAAGCTGTTGATCCGCTGGGCACTTAATCTCTCTGAGTTCACCGGTTGCAGCAGGAATCCATTCACCGTCAATGAAGTTAAGCCCGCTGCCAAGAGAAGCTGAGATGCCTTGCGGTGGGATTTCTTGCTCATGCATTATTTAGCCATTTCGTGTCGGTAAAAAGGAACGTCTAAGGGCTTAAGTGGTGCGTTACCAAGAATCAAGTCGGCTGCCTTCTCTGCAATCATCATGACTGGTGCGTAAATATTTCCATTGGTCACATAGGGCATCACGGAAGCGTCAACAACGCGAATTCCTTCGAGTCCGCGCACTTTCATCGTGAGCGGATCCACAACGGCCATTTCGTCGGTTCCCATTTTATTCGTGCACGAAGGATGGTATGCCGTTTCGCCGTCCTGACGTACCCACTCGAGGATTTCCTCGTCGGTCGCAACGCTGTCGCCTGGGGAAATTTCACCAGAATTGAACTCACTAAATGCGGCTTGCTTCATGATCGCGCGGGCAGTTCGAATCGCTTCGACCCATTCGCGCTTGTCCTGTTCTGTTGACAGATAGTTGAACAGGATCGATGGCGCTGATTTTGGGTCTGCCGAAGTAATACGCACGCACCCCCGGGCATCGGAGTACATCGGCCCAATATGAACCTGATATCCGTGACCACCCTCAGGTGCTGTTCCGTCGTAGCGCACTGCAATAGGCAGAAAGTGGAACATCAAGTTGGGGTAGGCAACATCTTCGTTGCTTCGCGCAAAACCACCTGCTTCAAAGTGATTTGAAGCCCCTGGACCCGATCGCAGAAACAACCAGCGCGCCCCGATAAAAGGTCTGCGCCAGAAGGCCAAATTTGGATTGAGTGATACCGGTTGCTTACAGGAGTGCTGCACATACACTTCTAAGTGATCTTGCAGATTTTCGCCCACTCCGGGAAGATCATGTATTGGTGTCACACCAATCGAATTGAGGTATGCAGCGTTGCCCACACCCGAAAGCTGCAATAGTTGCGGCGAATTGAAAGCGCCTCCACACAAAATCGTTTCGCCCGCGTGAACCGTGTGCAACTTCCCTTTGCGATCTGTGTATTCCACTCCGATTGCACGCTTGCCGTCAAAAAGAATTTTGGTAACTTGGGCACGCGTTTTTACTGTTAAGTTTTTTCTCCGACGGATTCCTTTGAGGTAAGCGGTTGCGGCCGAGTATCTGCGACCTCGAAATACATTTCGATCGAATGCCGCGAATCCTTCCTGCCGGTAACCGTTAACATCGGTGGTCAACTCAAAGCCAGCTTCTTGGGTTGCCTTAAAGAATGCCCCGAAAAGTGGATTCTTTGTCTTGCCCCGCTCTAAGAGCAGTGGGCCATCTCCCCCACGCCACTCGTCCGCGCCAGCAAGAGTAGTTTCCATTTTCTTAAAATAGGGAAGGCAATGGGCGTAATCCCACGTTTCCATTCCTGGGTCTGCGGCCCAACGTTCGAAATCAAGTGGGTTTCCACGCTGAAAAATCATGCCATTGATACTGCTTGAACCACCGAGAATTTTGCCGCGCCCGTGGCTAACTTTGCGTCCATTCATTTCCGGCTCAGGATCAGAGGAATACATCCAGTCATAGTGCGAATTACCTATGGGAAAAGTCAAAGCGGCCGGCATATGAATGTAAACGTCCCACCAACTGTCCCTGCGCCCCGCCTCTAACACGAGCACGCTGTTTTCAGGGTCTACCGAGAGTCGATTGGCCATGGCACTCCCGGCTGAACCGCCACCGACAATTACGTAGTCCACAACGTGCTTCACACAGCCTCCAATTTTATTATTAACAAAGTATCAGCCGTGGCACGGACGAACTGCTAGCCGTCAAGCTCGACACGACGCTTAGAAACATATTCAATAAGTTCCGCCTTGATTGCTTCATCGATGGGCGGTTCTTCATATTTTTCCAGCGTGTCCAAGTAAACAGCCCGCGCACGACCTGCCGTGTCGATGGAGCCATTGCGGGTCCATCTTTCAAAATTATCTGAACTGGACAGCCAGGGTCGATAGAAGCATTCACGGAAATTTTCCATGGTGTGAGCTGCGCCAAGAAAGTGACCACCGTGCCGAACTTCGTCATGTGCGTCAAATGCCAGATCAGCATCTGTGAATTCAAGTGGCTTGAACTCAGCTACCAGTTGCTCGAGAATTTGCATGTCGATTATGTACTTTTCGTATGAAGAGACAAGACCCCCTTCCAGCCAGCCAGCCGAGTGCAGCACGACATTTGCCCCGGCCAGGAATGTCGGCATGAGGGTCATGACGCTTTCATAGGCCGCCTGTGCGTCTGGAACCTGCGATGCATTGAGAGCACCACCTGCTCGAAATGGCACTTTGTAAGTACGTGCGATTTGCCCGATGCAATATTGACCGGTTGCAGATTCAGGTGTTCCAAACTGAGGGGATCCGGTCTTCATGTCGATGTTAGACAGAAAAGATCCCATGATGACGGGGGTCCCAGGTCGGATCAGTTGGGTAAGCGCAATTCCCGAGAACGCCTCAGCCATTTGCTGAGCTAAAGTTGCGGCGATCGAAACCGGTGACATGGCGCCCATGAGTAAAAATGGTGTGACAATCACAGGCTGCCTTGCGCGGCAGTAGACGAATAGTGAGTCCAACATGCGGTCGTCCCAGCGCAACGGAGAGTTGCAGTTAATCAGGGAATAGCCAAAAGGTTTCGCTTCAATGGATTCCCGGCCTCCTAGGACTATTTCGGCCATTGCAAGTGTGTCCGCAGCGTTTTCGCCCGTGACCACATTGCCCATGATGAACTTGTCGGTTAACGTGAAAGCATTGAACACCATGTCTAGGTGACGCGAATCCAAAGATGCGTCGTTCGGTTCAACGACAACACCTCCGACACTGTCCATCGCGGAGAAGCTTTGAGCTAACCGGCAAAAGTTCTGGAAGTCAGAGAGTGTTCCGTCACGTCGGATATCACCATCACGCACGAACGGCGCACCGTAGACGCTCGAAAACACCATATTGTTTCCGCCAATTGTGACGTTGTTCTCAGGATTGCGTGCCTGCATGTCAAACTGCTCTGGGACCGTTTTCATTTGTTCAAGAATGAACTCTGGATCTAAGTAGACGATATTTTCCTCAACACGCTGGCCTGCTTGCCGGAAAAGTTCAAGGGCTTCTTCTGAGAGAAACTCCACACCTATCTCTGAAACGATCCGGCGCCAGCCTCTGTCAAGTGTTGCCATGGAATCCGGTGACAGGATGTCAAAGCGAGGCATGTCATTTCGCAACATTGTTTTCCCAATCTTTAAGGCGCCCCTCAAGTGGCGTGGCCTTATCCTATTGCAAATGGAACATAAGTTCCATAATATGGAACAAATACTTCAATTTCGTGTAGCATGCGGTCATCAGTTCACTTGCTTTATTCGTTTGCGCTAGTTGAGAGGTGGCACGTGTCTTCACAGATTCAATCAATTGATCGGGCTGCCATGATCCTTGAATTGATCTTGAGTTCAGAAAATGCACCTACTTTCAGTGACGTCACCGAGTCAACCGGGCTTGCCAAAAGCACCGCCTCACGTCTGCTGGCCAGCCTAGAAGCAAATCACCTCATCACCAAAAATGAGGACAATAACTATGTTGCCGGTGCCATGATCACCCGTTTCTCACATTCATCAGGCCCCGAGGAAGACTTGATCGCCCGCTCACACGCCTCGATGGAACTGCTCAGCCAAGAGACCGGGGAGGCGATCAACTTGGCAGTTCTGGTGGGCGACGAAGTCCAGCAGATCGCTCAAATTGATAGTAAGTACCTCATGGGAAATGTGAATTGGGTCGGTCTTTCCGTACCGACACACTGCTCCGCTGTAGGAAAGTCTTTCCTTGCCTTTGGCAGCGCTGAAACTTCGGGCCGCCTTGCAAAACGCACATCAAAGTCAATAACAACAAAGGCAGCACTGCATGTTGACCTAAAGGCTGTTCGCAAACGAGGCTGGGCTTTGTCTGAATCGGAGTTGGAGGTGGGACTCACCGCAATCGGAGCCCCCATCTTCAATGCAGACGGAACAGTGGTTGCCGCGCTGAGCGTGTCAGGTCCCACAATGCGCCTGACTAACGAGCGAGTTGAGACAATCGGCGGGTTGATCTCACAACAAGGGCTTCTTATTTCAGAGCAACTTGGTTTTAGCGTCCCGGAATCTACTCACAGCGGGTATTCCACTTCAGAGCGAAAGGTCGGCGCAGCATGACAAACGAAGAAATCCTCAAGGGTCTCTACGACGAAGTAATGATTGGTAATGGACCCGCGGTCATTGAACTCACCAATCAAGGTTTGGCTAACGGACTTGGTCCAGAGCCAATCCTTTTTGAGGCGCTTATTCCGTCATTGGAAGAGGTCGGTGCACGTTTTGAACGTGGCGACTACTTCGTACCTGAAATGTTGATTGCCGGACGCGCTATGAGCGGGGCGCTTGACATTTTGCGACCATTACTCGCCGAGACGGGCGCGGAAACGGTCGGCACATTTCTCATGGGCACAGTCAAGGGTGACGTCCACGACATTGGCAAAAATCTGGTAAACATCATGCTCGAAGGTGCCGGTTTTCACGTGATCGATCTAGGTGTTCAAGTCCCGCCAGAAAAGTTCGTTGCAGCCATTGAGGAGCACAAACCGGACATTGTTGGCATGAGTGCATTCCTTACCACCACGATGCCCATGTTTAAAGCAAATATTCACAACATTACGAAAGCTGGACTCCGGGAACAGGTCATAATCATGGTGGGAGGCGCTCCAGTCACGCGCGAATACGCCGAGGCATGCGGTGCAGATGCTTATGCCGCTGACGCCGCCACGGCCGTTCGGTTGGCCAAAGAGCTCATCGCAGAGCGTCGTACTTTGGCGAAGGCATAGAACTTTCATGCCGAAGTTATTGCCGATTGTGGAGCATGCTGTAAAAAAGCCTGTCTGGGATTGTCAAATGTGTGGGCAATGTGTTCTGCATTCGACCGGCATGACTTGTCCAATGACCTGCCCAAAAACCCTTCGGAATGGTCCCTGTGGTGGTGTTCGACCCGATGGCAATTGTGAGGTGGTCCCCGAAATGCGTTGCATTTGGGTAAAGGCTCACGACCGAAGTGAAAATATGCCGTTGCTCCCCAAAAAATGGCGCGAAGAGTTCAACCATTTACGACCACCTGTCAACAATTCACTGCAAGGTGACTCATCTTGGATCAACTTCGCGACCGGCAAAGACCGTGAAACTCCACCCGGATGGAACCCAGATCATGACCACTAACACGTTTGAAGAGCTATGCCTGAGTAGGGCGAGGCCAGTCGTCACCGCGGAATTCAACTCATTCGACGGTGGTGATCTCTCAACTGTTGAAAAAGCATTAAGTGAAT
>DKME01000116.1:5284-21454 GCA_002469525.1 Actinobacteria bacterium UBA7422 | reverse complement strand
ACCGCGCTGCGCCACCGGCGGGTTTGTCCCACTGCCAAAATGTCGTTGGTGAGGTCGTACTTAGCGGCCACTGCGTCAAACATGGCTGCAACCTCGCTTGGATCCTTATCCAAATTGGCTCGTGACACCCGAGTAGTCTGCCAGAAATCACCGCACATGCGACTCGCAGTTCCGAATGGTCGAATTATCCCTTTGGCCCTAGGCTGCGTCGGTGGTAGTTATCGAGCAGGCGAGCGGTTTACCCGAGTCCGATCACCTCACTTTTCGCACCCGCGCACTTGACACGGACCTTGACCTCCTACAACACCTACCGGTTGACAATCCGCTGGCCTGGGTGCGAGGTGGTGAAGGCCTGATCGGCTGGGGGGTCGCGGCCCGGCTTCAGGTGCGCGGTGACGAAACTTTTTCTCGAACTCAACGCTGGTGGAACAAACTTCTCTCAAATGCCCACGTCGAGGATACTGTTAGCGTTCCCGGGACAGGCCCGGTCGCTTTTGCCTCGTTCGCATTTGACCTAGACAACCTCTCCGAAGTCGTTGTTCCCAGCGTTGTTGTTGGTAAGCGTGCCGGGCAAACTTGGGTCACCACTATAGGTTCACACAGCAATTCACTGCCTCCTGTTCCCGTTCCAGTCGGGCCAACGTCGGTGCGGTGGTCCCAGGGCAGTGTTCAACCCTGGGAGTGGGAGGCGTCGGTAGCTACCGCCGTTGAACGTATTTCCGCTGGTGAATTGGATAAAGTCGTGCTGGCCCGTGACGTAGTCGCCCACATTGAAGGAACGCTGGACGTGAGATTCCTGATCAACAAACTCGCCCAGGCCTACCCCACCTGTTGGACATTTGTGGTTGAAGACCTCTTCGGTGCAACCCCAGAGTTACTTGTACGCCGAACCGGAGGTCTGGTCATGAGCCGCGTTCTTGCGGGAACGGTTCAACGCCAAGGCGATAAACGAGCTGACGCAGACCGCGCATCGCATCTCATGAAAAGTGGAAAGGATCTCGCCGAACACGAGTACGCGGTTCACTCAGTCGCAAAAGCTCTGGCAACACATTGCACCGACCTTGACGTACCCGAGCAACCTCGTGTCCTCGAGCTTTCAAACGTTCAACATTTGGCCACGGACGTGACCGGGCAGCTTGCTAGCGAGGCACCCATATTGTCGCTGGTTGCTTCGCTGCACCCCACTGCTGCAGTATGCGGGACACCAACCGAGCGCGCAAAAACAATGATCGCGGAACTTGAAGGCATGAGTCGCGGTCGCTATGCCGGCCCGGTCGGTTGGTTTGATCATCACGGTGACGGCGAATTCGGTATCGCACTTAGGTGCGCCACGATTGATCGAGAGTCCCAAACAGTTCGGTCATTTGCCGGGTGCGGGATTGTCGCAGGTTCTGTTCCGGAATTGGAACTTGCCGAGTCAGTCGCCAAACTTGCGCCCGTGCGCGACGCTCTCGAAAGCGATTAGACCTTCATTGTTTTTTCAAAAGCAATAATTGCAGGTCCGAAATCAGGAGCAGGTACTTGCAGCCATCCATGCCCTATCAGCATTTTTCGCATGACCGAATTGTCACTGAGAACGTATGCCACTAACTTGGTGAACCCCAATCGAGATGCTAAATCTTGTGAATGCTCGAGCAGTATGTTTCCAATCCCCCGGCCTTGGAATTGATCCTCAACCAAATATGCAATCTCACCGGTCTGGAATTCAGTTGCAGAGAGTGGGAATACATTGGCTAAAGCCATCAATTGATTATTGCGATCGGTTACCACCAATGTGATCCCCCTGTGCCCGCCGCTCACTCGGCGAAGGTTTTCTTCGCGCCAAGTATTTTTAGGTGTGAAGTAGCGTTGATAAATTGATTTTTCCGATGACCTCTTGTGCAATTGCTCAACTGCGTCGGTATCTTCTGGGCGAGCAAGTCGAACTAAGACTGGCTGATTGTCCGAGAGTTCGTCAACCCAACCGTACTCACTCGTTACCCCACTAGCAGTAATCAACGCCTCCACTAATTCAAGGAATGCCGAAGCCCGCTGATATTCGATGCGAGTGAAAGGAGCCCGCTCCCGTCGCAGAATTACATGGTGATCAACGGTCCACTGCAGTCGCAAGACATGCTCCGACGAGTTTTCACCTCTCGCTGCTTCCACAACCTCCCATGATTGAGCGAGCACGAGGTCTGCTGCAGCTTGTGGTGCGATATTCGGAGTGGTCGCAACGGCACTGCTGAGTCGAAGTACCCGGGTCGCAACGTCAATTGAGTCGTTTTCATTCCCGCTTGCAACGATCACGTCTTTGCCAACCGAGTCAATTGCCGCCCTCAGAGTGGCTCGATCTAGGTTCGAAGGCGCGGTCAGGATCGCATCAATTTGTTGCTGATCCGGCGTCAATCCAGCGGAAGTAAATTGAACGACTGCAACATTGAGCAAAGACAAGACTCGAAGTAGTCGCGCCGTTGCACTAGGAACACCAGGGACCGTCGTTCTTATTCGCCAGTATCGAGGCAACTCCCCCGGGTGCGGGACGACCGGGTCGATTACGGCAAGGGACTCAAGCAGACGAGCACTTAGCGCAGTCCATTGGTCTTGGGAAACGCTCACCGGAAGTGTTGGAGCTAACATTGCAATGCCTACACCAACGGCAATGATGTGCAGCACGATCGAGTCAAGATCAACAGTGGGGTCGATCAAGCCTTGCTCACGCAACTTGACAACTATTGCGCGCGACTTCTCCCAACGATGCTCAATTCGTTGGGCTAGAACTTCCCGCAGTCCCTCGTCAAATGTCGAACCGGCCAATGCCGAAAGCTCGGTAGGGTCCCATGCACTCGCCGGGTCTCCCCAGATATCCCGCGATGCGGCTAGAAGTAAATGGAGTGCGTGATTCTCACTCGAGTCAAGATCCACATCCAAGCTTGTGGTTACCGAGGAATAGGGCAACGCTGCGATCACCAGCTTCAAAAACTCTGATCGATTTTTAGCAACTGATGTAACTGTTCCCGCGGTAAAGCCAGAACTCTTGGCTATTTCCCGACGAGAGATATTGAGAACTCCAAAAGTGGTGTACAGGTCTGTTGCAGCCCGAATCACCTTCTGCCGCGTTGAATCAGCGACCACTGAGATCAACCCCCTGACAGGGCTTCATGAACCGCTTGCGCAATGTCTGTTTGGATTTCACTCTCTTTGTGCCTGTCCACGGTCGTTGCCGTGATCACGGTTAATCCACCCTCAACAGCCTGGTCCAAAGCCACTGCAAGTTCGTCTTCGGTTGTGACGGTGACCGAGTGAGCTCTCAAAGACTTGGCGACGTGTGCTGGATCAATGTCCAGTGGCACGCCAAACACTTGATCGAAGTGCTTGGCATACTGCGGAGCACCCTGCTCCAAAGTTGAGAAGATTCCGCCACCGTTGTTGTCAATCACTACCACAACAAGGTTGATTTTTGCTTCGGTCGGCGGGATGAGAAGCGCGTTAGAGTCATAGAGGAATGATTGATCTCCGACAAGTGCCACCACGCAGCCGTCACCCTCAACTGTTGCACTTATGGCAATACCCGAAGCGGTTGAAACACAACCGTCTATGCCTGAAACTCCACGATTTCCCAAGACCGCCGAGTCAGTGACACTTGTTGCAGCAAACGATGCGACATGTCGAACTGCGGAAGACGCACCAATGAACAGTGTTCCTGCATCCGGGAGGAGGCGTGTCACCACTCGAGCAACCTGCATGCCGGTCAGATTTGTCGGCGTGAGAACGGTCTCAATCGCCGCAGCAGCCAAGATGTCGGCGCGCTGCCATTCCTCAAGCCACTCCGTATCCACTTCACATTCCTCGGGAGGGAGCGGGACCGAAGCGATAACGAGATCAGCCGTGCGGGTTGGATCCGAGAAATGTACATGTGAGTCCACGGCAATGTGAATTCCAGCAGACTCGATCAGCGAAAGTACTCCGCGTGAAAGCCCAACCTTCCCAACAGTGAGAACCAACTCTGGAATATGGCTTTCACGAAAAGTCGAGTCAGCCGCTAGAAGGTTCCCATGACTGAGTGCAAGATCCGCCCGACTCATGTTCGCACTTGGCTCCGCGATGATCGGCCAGCCGACAAAGTCACTGAGCTCGTCCACCATTTCGATAAAGTCCGAGTCGTTGTGATCCCCCACCACGATCAATCCACGAGCTGGCACAACACCTTCTTCGTCGAGGAAGGCCATGATTTCATCGAGTGGGGAGCTAACTGCTGCGAGCAGACGTGCGTCTGCAACCCATGGACGACCGTCTGGACGACCGTCGAGATTTTCAACCCAGATACCGTCCGAATCACCAACAAGTGGCGCACTAAAGGGGACGTTGAGGTGAACGGGACCGGGGCTCACCGAGTCGGTTGCAACTCCTACCGCTCGCGAGACTTCAGAGCGCCAGTATTTAACTTGGCCTTCGGCATGTGTCGCAGTTGCCAAGTCTTTACTTGAGCGCACGTGCGGACCAAAAATACTCATTTGCGCAATAGTTTGATTGGCTCCGATCCCACGAAGCTGTGGTGGTCGGTCTGCCGTCAGTATCAGCATGGGGACATATGAGTGGTCAGCCTCAATGACGGCGGGCAATAAATTCGCGACCGCAGTCCCTGAAGTTGTCACGACCGCGGCCGGGATACCGGTGGCTTTGCCCAAACCAAGAGCGACAAACGCTGCGACACGTTCGTCCAATCGGACGTGCAATCGAATGTCAAAGCGAGACTGAGCCGCTGCCAATTCCAATGCCAAGGGTGCGCTGCGCGACCCAGGAGAGAGCACAACGTCAGTAACGCCACAGCGAATAAGTTCGTCCACAATAACTTTGGCTTGGGCAACCGAAGGCTCCATGCCCCTAGCCTTTCACACTCACGTGGGGCACACCCCATGAAGCGAGCACGCGCGAAGGGACTAACTCCAATGCCCGATTAACTCGCTCTGCCCACAACGCTTGTTTCTCCCTGGTGAGTGAGGCTGCTTCACACGCTTGGACTTCGGGGTCACGCCGTTCCATAGAGATCTGTCCAAGGATCGGCAGAATTGGATCTGCGACTAAGTCCGTTGCGAGGAGCATCCCTGTTGCCAGCCCAGCCACTTGATCAGGCGCGAACATATTCGCAGCCCATAGTGATGAACCCAACCCGACACTTGATTCAAGGGAACCGCTGAAACGGACCGGGACATCCAGTTTTTCAATAATCTTTTCCACTGCATCAATCCCACCGAGCGGACTCACTTTGACAATTGCAATGTCAGCGAACTCTTTAATATTTAACTCACCAGATAAGCGGATGGTTTCGTCAACGGCAATTGGAACATCTATTTCTCGACGAAGCTCGCCAAGATCCGAAATCGACCGGCACGGTTGTTCCACATACTCAATGGGAGCGTGCTCAAGTTCACTCATTGTGTGAATGGCTTGTTTGACGTCCCAACGCCCATTGGCATCTAGTCGAATTTTGAGGTCCGCCAACCGTTCCCTATCGCGAAAAGCTCGCATGATTTCGCTGACGCGGGCCACGTCGGCGGAAGCCTCCAACCCCACTTTGACTTTGATCGTTGTGCACCCGAACTCAGTTAGCGCGCGCAAGCTCGCAACATACGCGTCTTCGATGTCACCAATAATGGCGTTTACCCGAATGTTTGCCCCCGTGGAGAATTCGCGCTCCACGAAAGCCGCTTCGAGCGCCGCTTGCAACCACAGTGCGTCTTGCGCCCTCGTGTAGTTGGGGAATGGACTGAATTCCCCCCAGCCAGCTGGTCCAGAAATCAGTACGCCCTCGCGGGTGCTCAATCCTCGAAACTCCTCGCGCAACCTAAGCGAGAAGGACTTGAGATTTGGGAAATCTGTGGTCACGGCCCCTACGGCCGCTTGGGGAATCGCCCGAAATCAGGCTGACGCTTTTCTTTGAATGCGTCGCGGCCTTCCTGCGCTTCCTCTGTCATGTAAAACAAGAGTGTTGAGTCACCGGCCAGTTGTTGAACGCCGGCCAGGCCGTCGTCGACTGCATTGTGCGAAGCCTTGAGCATGCGAAGTGCAAGTGGTGACATGGTGAGTATCTGGGCTGCTAAATCACAGGTGGCAATTTCCAAGTCCTCAATGGGAACAACCTCGTTGACCAAACCCCAGTCGTAGGCTTGTTCGGCACCGTATTGATTACACGTGTACCAGACTTCGCGCGAACGCTTCTGGCCAACGATTCGGGCCAGTAAACCAGAACCGTAACCGCCATCAAATGAACCGACCTTTGGGCCGGTCTGTCCAAAGCGAGCATTGTCAGCCGCGACGGTGAGATCACACACGACGTGCAAAACGTGGCCGCCACCGATCGAATACCCGGCAACCATTGCGATTACAGGCTTAGGCAACCGTCTTATTTGAACCTGGAGGTCGAGAACGTTTAAGCGACCAATTCCTTTGTGCGCTACTTCGTCGTCACCGATATAGCCGTCATTGCCCCGAATCACTTGGTCACCGCCAGAACAAAATGCAAGATCACCTTGACCGGTCAAAATAATTACACCAACGCGGTCGTCGTCGCGGGCAGCGTTGAAAGCGTCACTCAACTCAAAGAGAGTCTGTGGCCGGAATGCATTGCGCTTTTCCGGACGGCAAATCGTGATTTTGGCAATGCCTTGGTAGGCGCCGGTGCCAAGGCTGTACGTGATGTCTGTGAAGTCACCCAAGAGCTCCCAGTCACATGCGGGTGTCATGGACGAATGCGCCGGGTTGGTGAGCGCAGGTGAATCGGCTGGTGCCACGGGTGGCAGTTCATAGCTTTTACGAGTGTCCATGCACGCAGGTTACCGGCATCTTCTACTCTCGCATCGTGGCCGACTCCCTTTCACGCAAAATTGAACTGACCGAGATCGCCCCGGGTGCAGAGGGCGTCGCGACCGCATTTCACGCACTGCGAGACTCCCTTGAGACCGGTCAGATTTTCGCTCCGATTCCAAAACTAAGCCGCCACTACTCGCAACACCAAATCGACTCAATCGTTGCGGCCATTAACCCAGATGAACCGCTCCAGGCTGACACAATTGCAATTCTGACTACCTCAGGTTCAACGGGGAATCCGCGAGGTGTTGAACTGCGTGCAAGCCAACTGGGTGCACTGAACAACCATGTGAACTCCGGTGCGGTAATTGGGATCTATGTTGATGCCCCAGCCCGCTGGATCTGCGCACTGCCCGTCACATCGATTGGTGGGGTCAACGTATTGAGTCGATCAATTGCAGCCGAGACTGTTCCGGTTGGTCTGGAGAGCGTCGCAGGTGGTGCGACTTTCGACCCGCATGAATTTGCAACAGCCGTGTCAGGAATTGGAGACGAACCTATCTTCGTCTCACTCGTGTCAACCCAGCTTCGACGCCTGATGAATTCACAAGAAGGAACCAAAGCTTTAAGTCGGTGTACCGCGATTCTGGTCGGCGGCGGCCCAACCCCCACCAATGACTTCTTACAAGCACAAGACTTAGAACTCCCGCTTAGCTACACCTACGGCATGACTGAAACATCTGGTGGCTGCGTCTTCAGCGGAAAAAATGGCCCGAGAACAGAGATAGTGTGCGACTCGACTGATTCGCGGATAACCGTGCGTGGGCCAAGTGTCGCAGAGGGTTACCGACCCACGCACACCAGCAAATTCATTTCGTTTAATGGCGAGTTCAGAACGGAGGATTATGGGAGCGTTGACTCGCTCGGGCACCTCGAAATTCTGGGTCGACTCGACGACATAGTGCTCGTCAATGGTGTCAATATTTCGCGAGCGGCAATTTCTCGGGTCATCGAAAAATATACAGAAATTGACAGTTGCTACGTCCTGCCAAATCTCACCGCTCTTGTCGTAGCGGATCCTGCAGTGTTTGAGAATACTTCGGCAAGTATCCGTTCGCAGATTTCGCGTGAACTTGGATCAGTTGCGATTCCTGTCTTTAGGGTCGTTCCCACTCTGCCCAGGCTACCTAATGGAAAACTTGATCGAGTCACAATCACTAACCTCTACGGTTAAGACATGGCCACAACACGTGAATGGATCCAGGGCGCGCGCCCGCGCACACTTCCCGCTGCAATTGCACCAGTTTTAGTCGGAACTGGGATCGCGCAGCACTTCGATCTTGTCAATGTTGGCCGGGCGTTACTTGCACTGGTCGTTGCCCTGGCACTACAAGCCGGTGTCAACTACGCAAATGACTACAGCGACGGAATCAGAGGGACCGACAAAGTTCGTGTGGGTCCGGTTCGGCTCGTTGGCCAGGGATTGGCCAAGCCGCACCAAGTCAAGCGAGCTGCGTTTCTTATGTTCTTCGTGGCAATGGCAAGTGGGCTCGCTCTCGTCCTGCTCACCCAAACTTGGTGGTTGCTGCTCGTAGGCGCCGCGAGCATAGCTGCTGCATGGTTTTATACAGGTGGATCACGACCATATGGATATGCCGGATTCGGTGAACTCTTCGTTTTCGTATTCTTTGGAATCGTCCCGGTCATGGGGACCGCCTACGTCCAAACCATGGAAATCACACTGGCCGCTTTTATTGCCTCCGTCGGGGTCGGCGCGCTCGCTTGCTCGATTCTGATTACCAACAATCTGCGCGACATTCCAGGTGACACCGAACACAATAAGCGAACTCTGGCCGTACGAATCGGGGATCAAAACACCAGAAAGTTGTACGTGGGTTCACTCATTATCGCGTTTATGGTGCCGGCTGCTCTTGTAATTCCTTACGGCCTTTGGGTGCTAGTGGGATATGCCGCGCTTCCCTGGGTTTTTCTTCCCATCAAACTAGTTCGTCGAGGATCCAGCGGTCCCGCCTTGATCCCCGTCCTCAAGGCCACCGGGAACCTGCTGTTGATCTACGGGGTTGCTCTCGCCGTCGGACTTTCCCTGTAGATCTCGGTTCTGTTTGTCTAGGTTTTGGGAGCCCTGATTCAGTTGCTCGTCTTCGAAATAGTCCTCTTTTGCTGCACCCGCATCGATCCGTTCGTTGAGCCGACGAAAGAAACCAAACATTGATTCACTCATGGCATCGCGCTGCTTCCCCAGAAAGGCGATGCTAAAGACTGCAGAGATCAAGAGCGCGAGAACCACTGCGAAAACCCCCCGGACTGGGGTAAAAAACTGGATACCAAACCAAACTAGGACGACCAGTGCGACCCTAATCGCGGTATAGCTCAACCAGGCAAATGACTTGTTCTTCACACTGCCCACGCTACCCCGACACAGATCCCGAACATGGCGTACCCTAGGTCCATGATTCGTGTAGCCGGGGTTCTGCTCGGATTGGCTTTTTATATTTATTCGATCATCGATGTCCTTCGTAGCGATAAAAGCCTGACTCGCACCCTGCCCAAATATGTCTGGCTTGTGATCGTGATCGTGCTGCCAATCTTGGGGGGACTTTTCTGGCTCCTACTGGGCAGGATCTGGCCCGCTGGGGGTCTGGGCGGACGGGCAAGGCGTGGATCAGGTCCCGGCGCACCGGACGACGACCCTAAATTCCTGCGTAAACTCGACGACGACGTGTGGGTTGACAAAATGCGAAAGCGACGCGAACAAAACCCTTGACAAGGAAACCTTTAAAGGGGCAAACGTTAAATAGTGAGACGCTGAGGAATCGCGCTACATTCCTGAATAGCTGTGCAGGCTATTGACAAATATATTCACACCAAAATAGTTAATGAGAAACGACAGCCAACCGACAATCGCGATCACAGACGCTTTTTGGTGTTTCCAACCGGCCGTTGAACGGGCGTGCAGGTAGGCAGCAAAAACAACCCAAGTGATAAACGCCCAAGTTTCTTTCGGATCCCAGCCCCAATACCTACCCCAAGCATTTTCGGCCCAGATGGCCCCGGCAACAACGGCAAAGGTCCAGATTGGGAACGAGAACGCAATCACCTTATGAGTGAGCCCTTCGAGTTTCTCTCGTGACGGCAGCTGCTTAAACCAACCTTTGTCAGAGATCAATGACAACCCAGCGGTCGCCGCACCAACGGTGAACGCGCCTCCGCCAATAATCGCTGCGAAAACGTGGATGACGAGCCAGTACGACTTTAAGGCTGGAACCAGTTGGGCTGCTTCGGTGTACAGAACGGTGACGGCCAACCCAAGGGTCAGGAGAGTGGGAATTGTGACGAACAGGCCAAGCCACCGGAGATCCCTTTGGGTTGACCAAATGAGATAAACCGCCAGAATTCCCACCGCTGAACTAATGGAGAATTCGTACATGTTGCCCCAGGGAACTCGGCCCGCCCATACCCCCCGAAGCACAACGCCAACGAGCAATAGGCCAAAAGACAGCCACGTGAGCGACATCCCAATATTGGCTGAACGGCGACCTGGATCAAGTGATGCTTCCTTTTCCGGTAGTTCAAGTAACACTGAACCACTGGACTCCACCAACACCTTTGATGCAGTGGTTGATGCGTGAACAGGCCTTCTACGCCCGGCGGCAAATGACACAGAAAAAAGGATTGTTGCTAGGAACAGGGTGACCATCGAGGCGTACACGAAATTATTGCTTGCATCGGCTAACTGCACGCTGTCCATGAAGTCCATCAGTTGGTTTTCCCTTTCAATGATTCAACAATGTGATCTACTTGCTCGGTTGCATTGTGGCCCGAGGCTTTCGCAATCCCAGCCACCTCTACCCTAACCGTGCCCGCAGAACCCTGCTCGAGAACCTGACTGACCTTGACCCACACCCGGCGGCGTTGGATAAATAGGCTCAAAGTCAATCCGAGAATTGCCAGAATTGCTGCGACCAAGGCTAGTTCCTTACCTGGGTCAGAGGCCATTTGAAAGGATGCCCAACGTTCATAGCCAGCCAGCTCAATGCTCCCAGCGCCTTGTGGCAACTGCCACGTTTGGCCCACCCTTAATGACTCGAGCCCAAGTTGGGTCATGTCATCGACGTTGAGGGTGTAAATACTTTGTGGAATGCCGTTGTCCAGACCAAGGTCTCCTTCCCATGCACCAAAAAACACTGACACGTCGTCCGGGGCTGGGAAAACCGAGTGAGGTCCACGAATTTCGTCTACAGCGCTTGTTGGGAGAAATAGTCCACGAAAACCTAATTGCGGATCCGTATCTGGAATTTTAACTACACCCGTCGACGTAAAGTTTCCATCCTGCGGCAGGAAGACAACGGCGTCGTCGAGAACGACGGTTCCTTGGGAGTCGCGCACGATCAAGTGAGGCGCGTAACCATGCCCCACGAGGAAAACTTTTGCCGAGTCAATAACGAGAGGTTCATTGACTTCTACTAGGTGCCTGGTGGAGCCCTCAACGCCTGGGCGGTCGACCACCATGTTTGCTTCAAAGAGGCGGGGTGCCCCTTCCTGGGAATTTTCGCGCTCAAACTCCACGTCGAAACTTTCCAAAGTGAAGGAAAATTCGGGGAGGTTGTCCGCCGAGGAAAGCCGGCCGCCACCCCATGCGTCGTATTGGGTAAGCGTGTTTGAAAAGCCTTCTCCCTCGCGGACAATCACATTGCCGCGCCAGCCAAAGAGCCCTCCAACCGCGACTCCAACCAAAATCAGAATTAGCGAGAAATGAAAAATTAAATTGCCGGTCTCACGCAAATACCCTTTTTCCGCAGCCACCCAATGGACTCCCGACGGGTCTTGACCGACAACGGTACGCCAGCGGTCTTTTTCGAGAATTTTTCGTGCGTCTTCGATTGTGGTCTGGGTATCTCCTGCATATTCGAAGGCGGTGCCTCCCATGCGGGACAAGTTTTTGGGTGCTGGGGGCGGCTGGGATCGCATGGCTTTCCAGTGCACACCCAGTCTTGGCAACACACAACCGATCAATGAAATGAACAGCAGAATGTAGACGGCCGAGTACCACGGCGAACCGAACACGTCGAAGGCACCGATCGAGTCGAGAACTGGGCCCAGTGTTGGGTTGTCGGTGAGCCACTGTTCGACCAAAATCGGATTGGTTCCACGTTGGGGCAAAATCGATCCGGGGATGCTTGCGATCGCCAGCAGGAATAGCAGAATCAGTGCCGTCTTCATGCTGGTTAACTGACGCCACAGCCACCGAAGGAATCCGCGCTGTGACATGGGGGGCAAAGTCGTTGTCACTAAATCACCGTCTCAAATCCTGGCAGCGTGACCCTAAGCCAAATGGTGAACTCGGTCCAGGCACCCGTGACTAGTAACACACCGACAATTACCATCATGGCGCCGCCAACTCGCATAATGACAAGGGTATGTGTTCTCAGGAATTTCAGCGCCCGCGCAGTGCGCGTGAACAACAATCCAAGAAGGATGAACGGCACGCCTAAACCAATCGAGTAGACGAGTGAGAGCAATGCACCTCGAGCGGCACTCGCTTCACTAAATGCCAAGGTCTGAACTGCGGCAAGAGTTGGCCCAATGCACGGAGTCCAACCGATTCCAAATGCGACCCCAAGTATGGGTGCACCTGCTACACCCCACCGAGGAACGTGATGAATCCGGTACTCCCGCTGCAGTCCCGGAATGAGACCCATAAACGCAAGACCCATGACGATTACAAGTACGCCAAGCACCCGGTTAATCCAGTCCGCGTATTCCAATAGAAGTGCGCCAGCTCCACCAAAAAGAGCTCCGTAGGAGACAAAAACCACGCTAAAGCCGAGTACGAAAAGGATGCTTCCCAGCAGCACGCGGCCCTTGCGCCCTTCACTGATTTCCGCTCCAGTGAGTCCAGTGATGTAACTGATGTAACCGGGAGCCAAGGGCAGAACACATGGGCTCAGAAATGCTAGGAGTCCTGCGGCAAACGCGATTGGTAAAGCAATTAGCAATGAACCGCTGCTAACGATCGTGGAAATGCTATCCATCGGGGGTTCCAGATTCCACCAACAGTGGCTCAATCATTGCTCGCAGTGTTGGTGCTGTCACTACGCCAAGGGCTCGGGCAGCCACCCTGCCCTGTTGGTCAATAACGATTGTTGAAGGAATTGCCTGAGGAGGTAACGAGTCGTTAAACAGCAACTGAATACGTCCATCAGTGTCCACGAATGAGGGGTAGGTGACTCCGTAGTTTCTGATAAATGCTTGCGCTGCCGCATTGGAGTCGCGAGTGTTCAGACCCAGGAATTGAACGCCTTGGCCTGCAAACTGGACTGCGACTTCCTCTAGTGCACCAGCTTCGGCCCTGCACGGTGCACACCAAGAGGCCCACACATTAAGCACAACCACCTGCCCGGCAAAATCAGCGAGTTCAAGGGGAGCACCATCAAGGTCAACTCCGGTCGCGTTCGGGGCCAGCAACCTCTGGTCAGGGTTCAAAATCGTGATCGAACCATCGCCAGAAACAAAACCAGCATCGGTGGATGGTGCCGTTGAACATGCGGCTAATCCCAAGCTCAATACGAGTGCAACAGTCAGCGTCAAACGAGGAAGCGAGCGCATAGTTACATGCTAAGCGCCAGCGATCTTGCTGGCCTTTTCAAGTAGGTCGCGCGAAGGCTCGGAGTACGTAATTGCGACCAAGTCGCTACCATCGAAAGTAAGGGAGGTAAGAGACGCCAGCGTACATTGACGCGAGCGCGGGTCGTGCCAGAGCCGCCGGTCTTCGGCCCCCAATCGAGCTATCCAAATGGGCAACTGATGGCTTACGAGAACTGCCTCGCGCCCCTGTGCTTGTAGACGAGCAGAATCAATTGCAGCACTCATTCGGGCCGCAACGACGTCATAGGGTTCACCCCAAGACGGCTTAAAAGGATTCCACAGGTGGCGCCAAGTTTTGGGTTGCTTGAGGACACCGTCGCCAACACTTACCCGCTTACCCTCGAAGATATTTTCTGCCTCGATCAAATCTCCGTTGGTGAGAATGTCGAGTGAGTGGCTGTTGGCGATCGGGGTAGCTGTTTGCTGCGCCCGCTCCATAGGCGAGGAGATAACCGCTGCGATGTCACGGTCTGCAAGAGCTACTGCTGCACGATCAGCCATTTCAATTCCGAGATCGCTGAGGTAGTAACCGGGAAGTCGGCCGTAGAGCACGCCTTCCGGGTTGTACACCTCACCGTGACGAAGTAAGTGAACTGTCGTGTGCCCCGACCGAGTAGACATGTTATCTGCTCTCCTACTTCACAGACTTACGACGAGCAACAGGACGACGACGACTCGGCCGCCATGAAACCTCGCCGCCTTCGAGTGCGGCATCACGCAAAGTTTCGGCGTGAATAGAAAGTGCATCGACTAGCGCAAGCGGGGTATTGACCTCTGCGAGGACATCCACGCGAAGGCCGTGTTCGGCAGCTGTTTTGGCTGTCTGCGGACCGATACAAGCGACCACCGTGGTGGCGTGCGGCTTGCCCGCGATCCCGACCAAGTTGCGAACCGTGCTGCTCGAAGTAAACAGCACTGCATCAAAGCCACCGGTCTTAATAGCTTCACGGGTGTAAGCGGGGGGCGGTGCTGCACGCACTGTGCGAAATGCAGTGATGTCTTCGACTTCCCAACCGAGGTCTCCGAGTCCGGCAACCAACGTGTCGGTTGAGATGTCGGCTCGTGGAAGAAAAATCCGATTGATTGGGTCTAACAAACTGTCGTATGGGGGCCACTCGTCCAGAAGCGCACTCGTATTCTGATCGCCCGGTGGGACTAAATCCGGTTTCACGCCGAATTCGATCAGCGCGGCGATTGTTGAGGCACCCACCGCTGCCACCTTGAGTCCGGAGAAAGAGCGCGCGTCCAGCCCGTACTCTTCGAGTTTTTCACGAATAGCGCGAACAGCGTTGAGGGAAGTAAATCCGACCCAGGCGTAACGGCCAGAGACCAACCCGTTCACGGCTCGATCCATCTGTTGCGGTGTGCGAGGAGGTTCCACCGAGATCGTGGCGACTTCACTGGGGACTGCACCATGTGCCTTGAGCACCTGAATCATTTCTGCCGTGTTGTCTTGTGTCCGAGGAATGAGAACTCGCCACCCAACTAATTCCTTCTTTTCAAACCAGTTGTATTTCTCCCGTTGATCCAAGACTTCCCCGACAACCACGAATCCGGGGCCCGAGTCTTTAGAGCCTTTGAGCAATGTCCCCACGGAGCCAAGAGTCGAAAGGGTTGTCCTTTGGTCGACCGTTGTCCCATTGCGGGTAATCGCTATCGGGGTTTGCGGGTCGCGGCCGGCTTTCAGCAATTTGTCAGCGATCCAGGACACCAAATCGCCTCCATCGAGAAACACCAGAGTTTCCCTCGGATTGACCAAAGATTCCCACTCAATTCCAGCGTCCTGCGCATTAAGAATCCGCACTTCATTTGATTTTCCGCCGGTCAAATTAAAGCCTGCAAAGGCCGGAATTCCGGTAATCTCACTGACACCTGGAACTAATTCGAAGTTTGCATGGGAACGTCGAAGGACTGAAATTTCCGGAATCAAGCGGCCTGAAACAATCGGGTCACCTATCACCAGCCTGACAACATGCTCGCATTCACGCGCCAATTCCAAAACCAACTTGGCGGCCTCTGCCGGTTCCAACTCGACTTCGTCCTCACCCATCGTGCTGACGACTTTTTCTTGGTCAACATAGGCCAATGCAATCTGCATCGCCTGGGAATCGGCGACAATTTTATCCGCACTGCCCAATAATCGAACAGCGCGCATTGTTAACAATTCTGGGTCCCCCGGGCCAGCCGCGATGAACGTTATCGATCCCAGGGCTGACTTCTTACGGGGAGGAGTGGGCGCAACTTCTACACCTTCAATTACTCCCTGTATAGCTGAGGATTTCTTTGCGGCTGGAGCCTTTTTTGCTGCCGGCTTCTTTTCTGTGGTCACTTCAGTTGCCTCTTTAGGTGATTTAGTGTTCTTTGAATGTGTTGTGCTGGACCGTGAATCATGTTTCTTGGAAATTGGGCTCATGCGATCTCCGCACGATTTTCTTCTGCAGAATTCTGATTGGGATCAGATTTTTGGTCGTGAAATGCCAAAATTTGAAGTTCTACCGCAAGATCAACTTTGCGAACCTCAACGTGTTTTGGAACGCTCAGCACAACTGGTGCGAAGTTAAGAATACTGGCGAGCCCGGCCGCGATCATCTGGTTGGCGATCTCCTGAGCGCAGTCACCCGGAGTTGTAATCACGCCAATACTTGCATCGCTCTGCGAAACTACGGCGGCCAAATCGCTTGCCGGCATCACTGTGAAAGACTCTTGCCCGCACACCAG
>DKME01000116.1:0-5252 GCA_002469525.1 Actinobacteria bacterium UBA7422 | reverse complement strand
CCAAAGGCACGATAGGAAGCTAATGCACGTCCTAGATTCCCCATGCCGACGATCACAATGCCACGGGACTTGGTTACACCGAGTTCCCGAGCGATTTGAAACGTGAGATACGAGACGTTGTACCCGACACCGCGGGTACCAAATGATCCTAGGTGCGAGAGATCTTTACGTAATTTCGCTGAGCTCACACCGCACGCGGCTGAGAGTTCTTCGCTGGCAATGGTGGTGACGCCCTGCGAGCCGAACGTGACCAAAACGCGGTGGTAAACGGGCAACCGAGCAATGGTTGCAGCGGGAATGCCACCTGGTTTACGACTGGGAAGGGTCACTATTTTTACCTCGGGTCAACGAACACGTAATAGCCATGTTCACTTCTGATTGCGGCCTTGTGAAGCGAGCCAGTACCTCGAACTCTGCTTCAGGCCGGAACTCTATTCACTTGCGTAGACAGATATCAAATATTACCGGACATAAGCGTCCGATAATCGAACTATGCTTCCGTGAGCTTTGATAACAAGCGTTCTCGGTTCACCCGCCAGAAGTCAAATGGCTCCGAGTCAACCAGAATCACCGGGATTTTCTCCCAATACAGGTCGGCCAATTCAGGGTCATCGAGAATGGAAAGAACCTCAAAACTTTGTCCTGCTTCTGCACACACTTGCATGACAACCCCGATAGCTTCTTCGCACAGGTGACAATCAGGTTTTCCAATAATGGTTACGCGTGGTCGATCACTCAAGATTGCTCAATCGATTGCCCATAAACCTCACGAAGGCGACCCTTCGCGATTTTCCCGGTCGCTGATCGAGGCAAAGTATTCACAAATCGAATCTGGGTGGGACATTTGAATCGAGCCAGCGATTTTGCAACTTCCAAGGTAATCGCATCCTGGGTCGTTTCAGATCCCGGCACCAACACGATTAATGCGCTGACCGCTTCACCTGTTTCCGTATCTGGTCGACCGAGCACCGCCGCTTCAGCAACATCGGGTAGTGATTCGAGTGCCACTTCGACTTCACGCGGAAAAACGTTAAAGCCGTTGACAATAATTAACTCACGGCGACGATCGACGAGATGCAATGCACCATCTTCGTCTTGATACCCAATGTCCCCAGTGCCAAACCAGCCAAGTGAGTCCGGGCCATCTTCTCGATTCGGCCAATACCCCAGAAAAACTCCAGGCCCCTTAACCCAAATTTCACCTGGGTCGCCCGCTTCGGCGTCTTCGCTACCGTCGGAGACGATTCGAATGCTTGTACCCGGAATTGGGAGCCCCACGCAACCAGCACGTGCCCTAGAGTCAACCACCGTTGAGGTGATGACCGGCGAAGTTTCGGTCATGCCGTAGCCTTCAAAAATCCGCATTCCAGTGAGTTCCTCGAAGCGATTAAAAACATCAACGGGCAGTGATGCGCCACCGCTGGAAAGTAGTCGGATCGGCCGCATTGCGCTGGCTACGTTGGAAACTCGCGACCACATTAGGTACATGGCGGGGGCCCCAGCGACCGTGGTGACATGTTCGCGTTCAATCACTTCAAGGGACTCGGTGGCGTCAAAGCGGTCAAGCATCACCACCGAGGCACCGGCCGCGATCGCGAGCGTCAGAACCGTATTCAAACCGTAGACGTGAAACAGTGGCAGGACGGCAAGAACGGTATCTTCAGCGCTCACAATTGGTGGGTTACGCAAATCAAGAAGGGCCGAGACATTGCTGACCAGATTGGCGTTGGTCAACATTACGCCTTTTGCAGTTCCATCGGTTCCTGAGGTAAATAGCAGCAGCCCGAGGTCGTCGGGTGCAATCTCAGGAAAAACAACTTTGCTATCAGGCCTGCGAATCAGCTTTCTCATAGATCCTTTGACAAAATTACGAATCGACTCGCGTGAGGAAGTAACTTCTTCACAGAGAACAGCCGGGCAGGTTTCTGGGACTGAGTCAGCACCCAGTTCGGCATACTGATCAGAGACAAGTAAGACTTTTGAGTCAGACATTTCCAAGATTTCGGTGAGCTCACGGGTGGTGTAGCCCGGATTCAACGGAATAGGCACCAGTCCCGCACGGACAATTCCAAAATAAGTAATGACAAACTCGATTGAGTTGCCCATCAGCATGGCAACCCGGTCACCGGAACGCGATGGAATCAAACCACTCTCGAGAAGAGCTGCCGCGGTCGAGCTGACCTGTGCATCGAGCGACGCATACGAGACGCGGACACCGGACTGCGCTTCGACCAATGCAATCCGATCCGGGTCGCGAACTGCCGAGTTGCGCAGGAAGTCTGCGACGGTGGTGACTTCACCAGCCTTGGGGTTTTGAAAGTTCACAGCACGAGTTTGACACATATTTCCTATCCCGCGGCACGCGGTGAGTATTCTTTTCATGTGTCCCAGGAAAATTTGCCCGAAAAGAGGAATGTTCTGGGCACCTACCGTCAATCTGGAGTGGCCTCCGCGGCCGCTGCCCACGGCTCCCGAACCAGTGAACGGGCACCTGGGGCCTCAGCCGCATTTTTTGACGTCGACAACACTCTCATGCGAGGGGCGTCGCTTTTTCACTTCGCGGCTGGTCTGGCACAACACAAGTATTTCTCCGGTAAGGAGATTTTCGGCTTTGGCCTTAAGCAAATGAAATTCGTGCTCTCCGGTTCAGAGGACCTCGAAGACGTCGCCTCCGCGACCGAGGCCGCTCTGTCTTTTGTTAAAGATCGTAGTGTTCACGAACTTACCAGCCTGAGCGAAGTCGTTTTCGACGAACGCATGGTGGACAAGTTGATTCCGGGGACGCTGGCGCTAGCCCAAGCGCATATCGATGCAGGGGTTGACGTGTGGCTGGTCACCGCGACCCCTGTTGAACTTGCTGACCTGATCGCACGCCGACTTGGTCTGACCGGGGCACTAGGAACCGTGTCACAAACCAAAGACGGTGTCTACACCGGGAAACTCGTCGGGTATCCGCTCCATGGGCTGGCCAAAGCCGAGGCGATTCGGGCTCTCGCGGTAAGCGAGCAATATGACCTTTCACGCTGCTACGCCTATTCCGACTCTGCTAACGACATACCGATGCTGTCCACGGTGGGCTTTGCGACCGCGGTGAACCCCGATCCAGAACTTCGCGCATACGCGAAAAAGATGGATTGGGAAATCAGCGATTTCAGGAGACGCGCGCAATTGAGGGAAAATGCAATTCCGGCTGCCATCACCGCGGGTGGAATCGCTGCCGGCCTGACCGCCGGATACGCCATGGGAAGACTCGCGCGCAGCTCAAAAAATACGTGAGCGTTGGGAAAGTAATTCCCGAATAGCCCAAGTGAGCTTCGAACGCACCAGATCACTTAATTCGCAAATTTCGATCGGGCCCGCTGAATCTGGCGGGCAAATCGGTGAGCCAAATGAGATCGTCCATTGGCTTGGAAATGGAATCAATCCCAAAGGTCCAAGTGCTGGAAATGTTGGAGTCACTGGAAGGTAAGGAATGTCTGCCCAGTCCAGAAGACCCTCGACCCTCGCGAGCAACGGGTAGGCCTCTTCCGAACCAATTACCGCGGTGGGAATCACCGGAACTTGGTTTACTGCGGCCAGTCGAGCAAACCCAGCCCTAGGGAATTCCTGCAATTGATACCGATGCTCGATTGTTTTTCCCACCCCATTGACGCCTTCGGGCCATATTCCAACAAGGTGACCTGCCTGAAGTAGTTCAGTTGCGCTTTCAAACTTGGCCGGATGCACGTTTAGGTGGGTGAGAATTTCCTTCAGCGGGTCTTGGAAGAGGAATTCGGCGCCTAAGAGGTGTAATGCACGCCCCGTATTACGTTCTAAAGCACGCACGACCATGAGCGCGTCGATAGCGAACCCACCTGCGTGGTTGCTGACAATGAGTGCCGGGCCACTGGAAGGTATATTTTCACTACCAACGACCCGCGTACGAAACCAGTCTTCGAAGATGGGATCTAGGATTCTCTCGACGAACTGGCGCTCAAGTAGGGCTAAGCCACTCGCCATAGGACTTACCCCTCGAGACTACTTCTTCTTGTTTCTGCGCTGGACTCGCGTACGGCGCAAAAGTTTGCGGTGCTTCTTCTTAGCCATCCGCTTGCGACGCTTCTTAATTACTGAGCCCATTAATTATTCCCTTACTTGAAGTAATTGCGTGAAAAGCAAATTGAAGTCTAGCCTTGGTCGCTAACTGGTCTTCGTGCGAGGTTCCCTGGGCGCAGTTACGCGGTCTCGATAAATGAATCGCGCAAGTAGTCCTGAACTGCCTGCTCGGGAACACGGAATGAACGACCAACTCGGACTGCCGTCAGGTCTCCGTTGTGTACCAACCGATACACGGTCATTTTGGATACTCGCATAACTCCGGCGACCTCAGCCACGGTCAAGAAACGTACGTCGCCAAAAGCTGCTGTAGTCATGCGGTGCTCCATACTGTGATAGACGACTAAGGGGTTAAGTCCTGCTGAACAAGACTTGACGAATAATAGTAGGTAGTCCCGGCGTGGCGTGACCCGATACCCGAAATTGTTTAAAAAAAACCGGGTACACACGCTAAAACCAGGAGTTTACTTCAGGATCCAGACCAAAGAATGGGAAAATTGCCGTCCGCGTTTCCATAATTGCTGAGTCGATCGGATCCAGGTCGTTGAATCCTTGATCAATTGGCTTTGCCCATGGCTTGAGTCCATCGGAGAAACTTTGCCCACTCGTTGTCCCCAAACGCTCCTGAACGTAAGCAAGGTATTCGGCAGGAATAGCAACATCTTTTGCCAGATCACTTTTAGTCAGGACTGCGAGTAGATTCGCCCAACTGCGCGGTACAGCATCCGCGATGTCATAACCGCCACCACCCAGAGCAACTAGTTTTCCACCGTGTCTATGGGCCAATTGGTGAATCAATTCATAGGCGTATCTTTGGCCATCGACACTCACTGCGAGGTGGGTCAGTGGGTCATTAATGTGCGAATCTGCGCCATTTTGACTAACGATGATCTCCGGGGCAAAAACGTCAATGATTGGGGGCACGACAGCTGCAAATGCCCGCAGCCAACCTTGGTCCCCCGTACCTGCAGGAAGCGCGATGTTGACGCAACTGCCAGGTGCATTGGGTCCTCCCGTTTCACTCGAGAGTCCTGTTCCCGGGAAAAGAGTCTTGGGGTGTTCGTGGATTGAGATGGTGAGCACTCGAGGGTCATCGAAAAAAATATTTGCGACTCCGTCTCCATGGTGCGCATCAATGTCAATGTAGGCAATCCGTT
>DKME01000106.1:6675-8909 GCA_002469525.1 Actinobacteria bacterium UBA7422 | reverse complement strand
CTGCGCGACGAACAGTGGGGGAACTTGCTCACAACTTCGTTGGGGATCATGAAAAGAATCGGCTGGCGTTAGGAGCACCAGCCGATTCAATTCTCGTCTGAATTACGACAAACCTGCTGCCCTTGCTACTGCGCGAGCGGTGAGCACTCGAGCAAGGTGCAATCTGAACTCAACGTCAGCGTCGTCGTCTGCAAAAGGCTCAAGGCCGTCCGAGGCCAGTGCCGCTGCCGCCTCGATGTCTGCCAGTGAACTTGCACCCACAAGAGCTGCTTCCACAGCACTTGCACGGATCGGGGTTCCGCCAACGTTGGTTAGACCAATTTTGGCTTCAGCGATTGAGCCGCCTTCCATGCGGACGGTTGCTGCAACTCCGACAATGCTCCACGCCTGAGCGGTTCGCTGGAACTTCTCGTAGTGAGCCCCCCAGCCGTCAAGCTTGGGGAATGCCGTGCTGACCAGGATTTCGTCGGGACCTACCGCAGTTTCGAAGGGACCTTGGAAGAAGTCCACGGCAGGAACGGTACGCGTTCCCCCCGGACCTGCGATCGTGAACTCGGCGTCGAGTGCCAAGGCCACGGGTGGTTGGTCTGCACGGGGATCGCTGTGTGCCAGCGCGCCACCGAGGGTTCCGCGATGGCGGATCTGCGGGTCAGCAACACTCGCGGTTGCGTCAGCCAAAATCTTGAGGCTGGACTTGACCGACGGGTTGTTCATGACCGCGTGATGGGTTGTTCCCGCCCCGATCACGATTTTGTCGCCCTCGTCTTTGATCCCCTTGATTTCGTCAATGCTTGAACAGTCCACTACGACCGAGGGCGCGTTGAGCCGAAGTCGCAGGACGGGGAGGAGGGACTGCCCACCACCCATGATCTTTGCGTCTTCCCCGCCTTCGGCCAGAGCCGCAAGTGCGTCCTCAACCGTTGTTGCTTTCATGTAATCAAATGCGACCGGAATCATTATTTGCCTCCTTGAGCGGCTTGGATTGTTTTCCACACTGTCATGGGAGTTGCCGGCATCAGGACGTCTGTTACGCCTAGGTGACGGATGGCGTCGACGATTCCGTTCATGATCGCTGGGGTTGAAGCGATAGCCCCAGCTTCACCAACACCCTTTGTCCCCAACGGGTTTGTCGTTGAGGGAGTGACGGTTGTATCGGTGACAAATGAGGGTAGGTCCGGTGCACTTGGAATCAAGTAGGTGGACAGGTTCGCATTGAGCGGCTGCCCCTCTTCGTCGTAGAAAGCACCTTCGTAGAGCGCCTGCGCGATTCCTTGGGCTAACCCACCGTGCACTTGACCTTCAACGATCATGGGGTTGACCTGCACACCGACGTCGTCAACGCAGACGTACTTACGCAGCGTGACCTTGCCGGTTTCGGTGTCAACTTCCATTGCCGCAAGGTGGGTGCCGTGCGGGTAGGAGAAGTCCTGCGGGTCAATCGTTGCTTCGGCGCTGAGGGTTGGCTCAACACCGTCGGGCAGATTGTGGGCGGTGAAGGCCTCGAAGGCAACAGCTCCAAGGGGCTGGGCCTTTTCGGGGTCACCCTTCACCTGGAAGACGCCGTTCACGTAGTCCAGGTCATTAATGCTGCACTCAAGCTGGTGAGCCGCAATGACCTTGGCCTTCTCCACGAGCCGTTCACTTGCGGCCTTGATCGCCTGGCCACCGACCGCGAGGGAACGTGAGCCATAGGTGTCCATGCCGTAGGGCGCTCGACCGGTGTCACTGTGGACCACTTCAATGTCCTCAACCGGAACACCCAGAATGCTGGAAGCGATTTGGCTCCAAGCGGTCTCGTGGCCCTGACCGTGGGGCGAGGTGCCCGTAATCACTTCGACCTTGCCGGTTGGCAACACCCGAACCGTGCAGTGTTCCCAACCACCGGCAACATACTTGAGGGCGCCAAGGGTGCGTGAGGGTGCAAGCCCGCACATTTCGGTGAAAGTGGAGATGCCGATTCCCAGTTGAACTTTGTCGCCGGCGTCGCGGCGTTGTTTTTGCTCGGCTCGCAAACCGTCGTAGTCGAAGAGTTCCAGCGCGCGAGCTGTTGCCAGTTCGTAATTGCCGGTGTCATAGGTAAGCCCAGCAATTGTTGTGTAGGGGAACTCCTCGTGCTTAATCCAGTTCTTCTGACGCAACTCCATGGGTTCCATGCCGAGCTCGGCCGCAAGTTCGTCAATGATCCGCTCGATTGCGTAAGTGGCTTCGGGGCGACCGGCACCACGGTAGGCGTC
>DKME01000106.1:2549-6602 GCA_002469525.1 Actinobacteria bacterium UBA7422 | reverse complement strand
TACGCGCCCATGTTGGCCAATAGATCGACTTTGAGTGCGACGAGGGTGCCGTCGGACTTCGCGGCGATCTCAATGTCCTGAATCTGATCGCGGCCGTGGTGGGTGGCCACCATGTCCTCACTGCGGGTTTCGGTCCACTTCACTGGGCGACCGAGTTTGCGGGCAAGCTGCGTTACCAGAATTTCCTCGCGGTAGATCTGCAGCTTCCCACCGAAACCACCACCCACATCGGGTGCGACCACGCGCAAGTTGTTCTCCGGAACGCCGGTGACCAATGCGAGCAGGAGTCGCAAGATATGGGGCACCTGGGTCGAGGACCACAGAGTGATTTCGTCACTCATGCCCATGGGCGCACCCACGATGCTGCGGGGTTCCATGAATGCTGGAACAAGCCGCTGGTTAATGAACCGGCGCTTGACCACTACGTCAGCGTTCTTTGCAGCTTCGTCGTATCCACCGCCAAGGTTGTAGACGTAGCAGGTGTTGGTTCCCTTATCGTCGTGGACGAGGGGAGAACTCTCTGTGATCGCGCTTTCCATATTGACAACCGCGGAAAGTGGTTCGTAATCAACAGAAATCGCTTCGAGGGCGTCAGCTGCACTGACAGCGTCGGTTGCCAAAACTAATGCAACGGCGTCGCCGACCATGCGGACCTTGTCTTTCGCCAGCACCGCGAATTCAGGCGCAACCATGTCGTCGGTTACAGGCCACACGCAGGGAACAGAAACGTTGAGGTCACCGAGCTCGGCTGCGCCGTAGGCGGCAATGACATTGGGCATGTCCAGGGCGCCGCTGACATCCAGGTTGGTGATCTTGGCGTGAGCAAATGGACTGCGAAGAATCGCCATGTGGACCGTGCCGGGGAGCTGAATGTTGTCGGTCCAGTTTGTTTGGCCGTGCAACAGGCGTGCGTCTTCCTTCCGCTTGATCGGTCGGCCGAGTGCGGTTGTTATATCGACTACGTCTGTCATGACTTTGCTCCTTGCATGAGTTCGGCTGCGTGCTGAACGCTTTTAACAATATTGTGATAGCCGGTGCACCGGCACAGATTTCCTTCCAGCCCCTCGCGGATTTCCGCTTCGGTGGGATTGGGATTTTCTTTCAAAAGGTCAATTGAACTGATCACCATTCCAGGTGTGCAGTAACCACACTGCAGGCCGTGACACTCTTTAAACGCAGCCTGCACGGGGTGCCATTCGTTGCCGTCTGAGACACCTTGAATCGTGGTGATCTCGGTACCGTCGGCTTGAACCGCCAACATGCTGCACGACTTCATGCTGACGCCGTCAACGAGGACGGTGCACGCTCCGCAGTTAGAGGTGTCGCAACCGATCACGGTTCCGACTCGGCCGATGTCGTTGCGCAAGAAATGAACGAGCAGAGTTCGAGGTTCAACTTCTTTTTGGTAGGTGGTGCCGTCGACGTTCACCTTTATATGCTGCATGGGGCCCCTTTCGCCACTGCTAGTGATCAATTCACAAGTGCTCGTGCGAAAACTGTATGACCGAGATCACAATCGTGCAGGTCGTTTCTCAAAAAAACATCACGAAAAGGGTCACTTGTTCCAAAAATTCCATTTCACATTGGCGGGTAATTGACTGCGCCAACAGGATAGAGAGCGCGCTTAATGGCTAGGAAGTCCTCGTGGCGGACTTTAGAGTGTGGCCACGTCAAACATAGGAGTTTCGCAATGAACCAACCTCAAGTGAAAAATATTGCAGTAGTTAGGAGCAGGTTTCGCCGGATTAGTCAGTGCCAAGGTATTTCGGGATTTCGGATGGTCGGTGACTGTTTTCGAAAAAGACTCTGAAGTTGGTGGGGTGTGGTCGAGCTCGCGGCGTTATCCGGCCCTACATTGGGCTTTCCCCGACTCAGTATTTGCGCGAGGTGAGGCTCCGACGTGTGCGTGAGGATTTAAGCCGGGAGGAGAACCGTGATCGTACAGTTTCCGAGATAGCCGGCGGGTGGGGATTCATACATATGGGTCGATTTTCACACTATTACTCCGATCGTTTCGGGGAATTACCTTCGGACACTTTGCGCGGTACTTAATCCGCAGGGTGGCACAGTAGGTTTAAAGATTATGGTTAGTCAGTGACCACGACCTCGAAGACTTATTTATTTCCAGCTGTCGTGGGCGCAGCGCTCTTTTTTCTGCCGTTAGGAGTGGTGGCGGTTGTTTTTGCACTCAGGACCCGACATCTGATTGAACACAACGATCTTGAAAGGGCAGCTGCTGCTTCCCGCATGGCTCGGCGATTCATGATTCTCACATTTTTCGCCGGCGGACTTATTTACCTGTTGCTTATTTTGGCATTTCTGGCCCTTGGCGCATTTAGTAGCTAGTCCGAGTTGGTCGCGACGCTACTTCGTCTGATTGCGCTACTACGCTTGCACAATGCCCCGCACCCCGCAAGGCCCCGTACTCGTTGTCGACTTCGGCGCTCAGTACGCGCAGCTGATTGCCCGGCGGGTGCGAGAAGTAAATATTTTTTCGGAAATTGTCGCCCACAGCATCACTGTCAGTGAAGTCCAGGCCAAAGCACCCTCAGCAATTATTCTCAGCGGCGGCCCTTCAAGTGTGTATGCAGACGGAGCACCAGAGTTTGACTCCGCAATTTTTGCGCTGGGAATTCCAGTATTCGGTATTTGCTATGGCTTTCAATTAATGGCTAAATCCCTTGGTGGAGAGGTCGCTCACACCGGCACGAGTGAGTATGGACGCACGGAACTTTCAACAGCAACTGCAAAGATTTTTTCCGATGTCCCCGAAAATATTTCCGTCTGGATGAGTCACGGCGACGCGGTCACTTCTGCACCGGAAGGTTTCAGCGTATGCGCTGTTTCTTCTGGAGCCCCTGTCGCAGGATTCGAAGACATTGTGAACTCACGCGCTGGCGTGCAGTTTCACCCAGAAGTTCTGCATTCAGAGTTTGGGCAAAAAGTACTCTCAAATTTTCTGCTGAACGTAGCCCAGTGCAATCAGAACTGGACCATGTCCAATGTAATCGACGAACAGGTCGCCAAAATCGCTGCTCAAATTGGTGAGTCCGAAGTGATCTGCGGACTGTCCGGCGGTGTTGATTCAGCCGTTGCCGCAGCACTCGTCCACAAAGCGGTCGGCGACCAACTCACATGCGTCTTCGTTGACCACGGGCTATTGCGCGCAGGCGAAGCCGAGCAGGTGGAAACCGATTACGTTGCCGCAACCGGGATCAAACTGGTTGTCGTTGATGCAAAAAATCGGTTCCTCGACGCACTCGCTGACGTCACCGATCCCGAAACGAAACGCAAAATAATTGGCCGCGAATTTATCCGGGTTTTTGAACACGCGGCAGCAGGTGTCGTCGAAAGCGCTGGTAGCACGGGCCACAAAGTTGAATTCCTTGTGCAAGGGACGCTCTACCCTGACGTTGTTGAAAGTGGCGGGGGATCGGGCACCGCGAATATTAAGAGCCACCACAATGTCGGCGGTCTCCCCGAAGACCTCGAGTTCACCCTTGTCGAACCATTGCGCACGCTTTTTAAAGACGAAGTCCGTCAGGTGGGACTTGACCTGGGACTACCGCCGGAAATTGTGTGGCGCCACCCGTTTCCCGGACCAGGACTTGCCATTCGCATTATCGGTGCCGTCAACGAAGAACGGTTGGAAATTCTGCGCAAAGCTGACTTGATCGCCCGCGAGGAACTCACTGCAGCTGGCCTTGATCGCGATGTGTGGCAGTTCCCCGTCGTGCTCTTAGCCGACGTTCGTAGTGTTGGCGTTCAGGGCGATGGGCGCACTTACGGCCACCCGATTGTGCTGCGTCCCGTTTCCAGCGAAGACGCCATGACCGCCGACTGGTCCCGCCTGCCCTATGACCTAATTGCCAAAATCTCTAACCGGATCACCAATGAGGTCACCGAGGTGAATCGAGTAACCCTTGACGTCACCAGCAAGCCCCCCGGCACCATCGAGTGGGAGTAACCCCCCCCTTGTCCGACTTTCCCAGTAACTGGGAAAGAAAGAGAAAATAGCCCGAAAAATTCGTTTTTTTGTCCGACTTTCCCAGT
>DKME01000106.1:0-2436 GCA_002469525.1 Actinobacteria bacterium UBA7422 | reverse complement strand
GGGGCGTTTTTGTCCGGGTATCCCAGTTACTGGGAAAGTCGGCAAGGTGGTGGGCGGGTTGGTTACTCTGCCAGCATGGAATTCATTTATAACCTCGTCGTAATTCTGCACTTCATTGGTTTGGCCAGTTTGGTTGGCGGATTCATTGTTCAAATGAAGAGTGCCGACAAGGGCGTGAACGCCGCGATGTTCCACGGTGCGCTCACTCAACTAGTAACCGGTTTCATCATGGTGGGCATGGTGGAGGGTGGAGCAGTTGATGACGAACTCGACATGACCAAGATCAGTGTCAAGCTCGGCATCACCATTGTGGTGACGGTGCTGGCCTTTGCGGGCCGCAAGAAAACCCCACCGCAGGTTGCACTGTGGGGCGTTATTGGCGCGCTGAGCATCGCTAATATCTTTATTGCTGTTTTGTGGAGTTAATCCTCTAAGCGGTATTCACCACCCGAAAACTTTCCGCATAAACCTCAGGACCAAAGCCAGCTTCAAGTGCGGAAGCAGACATCCACGTGGTGACCCGACCACGGAGATCTTCCATGTGAGAGGTCTGGGAGTGGTGGGCAACGAGTGCATCAAGTTTGTGCTCAATGAACTCGGTGACGTCTTCGTAGTGGTTCACTTCGGGTGCTCCCATTACCCAGACTTCTCCAACACTCCATGCCTCAAGGCCTTCGTCGTGGAGCAAGCTCGGGTGGGCAAAGGGGTTTCGGGCATCGGGGTAGACCGCGAAAATTGCGGCTTCACCGGCGGCGAGGTGGTCCGGGTGCGCTGAATAAATCCGGTTCCAATTGCGCTCGGGGGATTGAATCAGAACCCGCTGCGGCTTGACCTGGCGGATTACGCGGCTAATGTCGCGGCGCAAATCCTGGCTTACCTGCAGGTCACCGTCTTTGTAACCCAGGAAATGAATGTCGGTAACGCCGAGTGCCGCACCGGCGGCACGTTGCTCAGCCTGACGGATCTTGGGAATCTCACTGCGCAGGACGGTGGGGTCGGCTCCACCGGCGTCCCCGTCGGTGCAAATGCAATAGCTGACCTGTATTCCTGCCTCCGTCCACTTGCGAACGGTGCCTCCCGCGCCAAAGTCGACGTCGTCGGGGTGGGCGGTGACTACAAGAACGCGCTCGATCTCCATCAGAATCCCTCTATGAATCGCTCAAAAACGAATTAATTATGAATTACATGGTTGTTCTTACTCGTGTGCATTAGCCACATGCGTCACTTTCGTGTCAGAGTATGCATGTGCTTCCCCACAGTACAGGGCATTCTGCCCTGCCTTCCCTTCGTGCGCTCCTGCGCGGTACGGGGATCTTTGTGTTTGCCACGGTCTTAATTCTGCACGCAACCCCTGCGAGCGCGGACGGCGGTGGGTGGCAGTCGACCAACTGGACCGGTGTTCTCGCGGGCGCACCCGAACCCGGCGTTGGCCTGCCAGCAGTACCCGTGCCTGCGGGCGCTCCAGTAGCGCTGCCCCCCGAGTACGACGTTCACCCGGAGTACGAAGGTCAATCACAGTGCGACCCCGTCCCAAAACCAGGAACCCAGCGGTTAGCCGATTTAATCAAGGCAACCTATGGTGGGGATGAAACCGTGTGGATCCCACGTGATTGCGGGGTCGGTGGTCAAAGCGAACATAAAGAAGGTCGAGCAGTGGACTGGATGGTTAGTGTCCGTGACGCCGAGGGCCGGGCCGAAGCCGAAGCATTCTTGAATTGGTTACTTGGCCCAGACCAGTTCGGGGTTGAATACGGGAACGCGATCCGACTGGGTGTGATGTATATCGGTTGGAATGACCGAATCTGGCGCGGCTACGACATTATGAGAGGCTGGTCCGAACTCAAAGGTTGTTTCGCTAAGCCAGACAAAGGTTCAGACAACACCTGTCACCGCAACCATATTCATATTTCACTCACGTGGGATGGTGCGTCCGGTCGCTCGTCTTTCTGGGATGGAACACCATTTACCGCACCGTTCTGTGCACGGGATAAAGCCTCTGCTGGCGGGGCGCCAGCAACCCGAGTGGGTGGCGTTGTTGCAGTTGACCAGGTCCGAGTCGTCGGAACTCGAACTGGAACGGGTGTCAATGAACGCTGTCGATTGCAACAGGATCGTTGGAAAGGTGACAGTCACCGAATCTTTGCGAAAGTGACAGGTGTGGGCGGGGTGCCGGCTGAGGGTGTTGCTGCAGTGCTGGTTCGCGTTTCCGCGCTGGGAACCAATGCGCCGACTACTTTGCGGGCATGGGCGCCAGGCGCTGGGTCGAGTGTCCCTGTTGTCAAGGCACCAATTAACTCTGATGCATTTGGCGATGCGATTATCCCAGTCGCTTCGAATGGAACTATTGCGCTGGCAACATCGGCAGGGGCAACCGATGTCACGGTCGATGTACTGGGGTACTACCCCAATGGTTCTGAAGTAGAAAACAAGTCCGAA